>MFEO01000001.1:0-5658 GCA_001777585.1 Candidatus Doudnabacteria bacterium RIFCSPHIGHO2_01_FULL_50_11
TGATACAATAAAGGCATGATAAGAATTCTTATCCTGTCATTGCTTTTGACGATTGTCTATTCCTGGGAGGATTTCAAACGCACGCTGAAAATCCTGTTCTTGGGCTTGCTCAAGCGTGACCCCGGCTACTACTATATGTCCCGGCTTGACCAGATGGTGGGGACACTGGTTCTGATTGCTACAATTCCGATCGGCCTGACCTATTTTCTCGTCAGCGACCGGCCAATTCTGCCCAAGCTTGCGATTCTGGCTATCACCCTGCTTCTTGTTTCTTTTCTTGCCGCCGCTTCCGGAGGTGTGGCGCGCTGGGCGATGGTTACTCGGAGAACGGAAGGTTCACGAAAAATAATTCCGATTACTTTAGCAATCGGAAGCTTGTTCTCGCCGCTAGTCGCAATCTTCTCGGGCGCTGGAGCACTGCATCGTTCTCATTTAGCGAAAATCGCCTTGCTTCTGAGCCTTCCCCCGCTCGTGGGACTTGTGATCAAGGGCTTGCTCACTCGAAGCAATCCGCCGGAGCTTCTAATTCCCAATTATGACGCACTGATCACGCTTTTGGTCGGAGCTTTGATAATCCGAATTGTAATCGAAATTCTGGAAAGATTCTTTCGCCTATATTCCCTGGAACGCTTGTTTTCTTATGTACGCATATTACTGGGAATTGCCTTGGCAGCAACTATGATACTTGGGCTTGCATGACCTAGTACACTTGCCAGACTTCATAGTCTTCCGGGGTGGAAGCGACGAGTATAAATTGCCCTGAATCGGCGATCTTGTGCTCGAAAGCAGCAAAGTCGGTATTATCAATGTCGTTGGACAGAGCGTTGCGCACGATATATTTGATGCGCCTTTTTTCGAACAAGTCGCGCAAGTCTGAGGCTGTCATGTCTTTACGGTAAGTCTTTGTAAGCTCGTGAAAATCAAAATCCGAATACGTTACCGTGCGGTAATCCGTGTACCACATGAAGTAATCGCGCTGAGCAAAAATAACTATGTAGAAACTGTCGTGGGGTAGAGCTGCGGTAGATTGATCTAGCACTGATCGCGCCCAGACGCTGCTGCTCCAGATATATTGGACTGGGAATTCCAGCTTGCCTTGAGCGGCCACATAAGCCATCCCGAGTCCCCAAGAATTCACCCCCACAAGGAGCGCAAGCATTCCTGCTACTGCCTGCAGTTGCCGCTTGCGCCACCACCCGGATAACCCGGCGGGGACAAAGGGTATAATTGTTTCAATGGAGGTCCAGGCATTCAGCCAGCTTTTGTTGGCGATGAATTTCAATTTGATAATGAATAATGAATACGAATACACCAAAGCGGTTTTCAGATACTCGCGCTCCAAGAAAAAAAGCCCGAACAACCCCAGTCCCAGGGCCCAAGCGAGCCGGAAATCATGAAATATGCCCGCAAGCGGGCGCAAAAATAATGCCACATCCTCGGACCGGGCAATGACAGCGCTCGTGCTGTCCACTGCGGGAGTACCAAGAAGCTGATATATGCTGAGCGCTAAAAGTGAGCTCAAGAAAAACTTTGATTGTGTCCGGTTCAAGGCGATCACGCCATACACAATCAAGAGCCCGAGCAGAGGATAATAATACCGCACATCGGACGTGGAACTGAATAGAAAACTTTCCTTCAAAAAGAAAAATCCGAGAAACGCTGCCAAGAACGCGTATGAACGCCGTTTGAACATACCCCAGAGAGCGAGCAGAACATAAGGAAACTCTTCAAAGATTTCGCGAATAGAGAACATGAGGCGCGATTTCAACGTCGGGTAGTCACTAAACGAATGATGGGCGTACTCGCTCAAGCGCGCAAACGACTCTGCATAAGGGCCGCCAAAGAAACTATTGAAAAGGGGAAAGATCGGATTTCCGTAGACGAAATAATTTCTTCCAAGCCAAGCCGCAAGCGGCAGGAAAATCAGGGCACCCGCGATGAAAAAAGCTTTCCTGTCGCGGCTTACGGCAAAGAGTGGAACGAGGAGAATCAGAAGGAACAACCCGCTCTGTTTCGATAAGGCCGTAAGACAAAAAGCCAGAAGCGCGAAAAACATATCCCGCCGACCCATGCTTGCACGGTAGCGTAAATAATAATAGAAAGCACAGGTGGCGAAAAAAAGTACCAGCGGTTCTTGCATCAAGTTCCAACTACCGTACCATTCTAGTCCCTGGTTAGCAAAAAGTAGTACGCCCATAAAAAACAGATAGCGACGGCTCAGCCCCTCCCACGCGCCCCACTCGAGCAGCACTAGCGCCGTCGCTGCCGTGAAGAAAAATGGCACCCAAAGATTGACAAATTCATTGTATCCCCCGCTTAAAGCGAACGTCATTGCAAAAAGCAACGATTGCAGCGGCATTACTGAAAACCAGTTGAAATTAAGGAAATCAGGAAAGGTCTTCAGTCTCACAATCTCCCGTGCGAACGGCAGCCAATGGTAGTATGCATCGCCGACATAGAAACCTCGCAAAAGCATAAACCCGAACCCCACAATCGGGACGAGGAGGAAGAGCCAACCGACGCGGCCGACGGGTGCGATGCGCGGCCGAAACCAGATTGCCGCAAGCGTGAGCAATAAAATGTCGAGCATGATCCAGCCCCGCGTAAAGACGGAGAGGGCTCCAAGCAATAAAAGCGTTGCGGCCAGTGAAAAAGCCAACAACAAAATAACTTCGGTAAAACTTATTGATTTTCCTCGAAGTCTTCGAAAAAAAGCCATATCAGTCTTTCACCTGTGACCTAATAATATAGGAAAGTCCGGCGCTCAAGACTTCTGAAAAGATCGCCCACGCGCGCGCTACCACGGCGATAAATGTTGCGACCTCAAATCCCACAAACTTTTGCAGAAAAATTATCATTACTCCTTCCCGGATGCCCAACCCCCCTGGAAACACGAGCAGCACGTAGCCCGCAACTACGGAAGTTGCGTACACTGCTACCATGCGCCAGAGCAGGTCATGTGGGAGGGTCACTAGCGAGACGACGGCGAGATAACACCCGATACCCTTGATCACCCAGTTTACAACCGAAGCTAGAAAAGAATTGAACAACACCGCTCGTGTGAGACGCACATACGGCGGGTTCTCGCCGCGCTTGACCAGGCGATACGCAAAATTGAAAAAGAAGTAAAAAATCGATGGCATCAATACCACCATAAGACTTCCTGCCGCCACTCCAAACGCGAGCCACCGCGCCGCCCCTGGGAGATCTTGGAAACCGATAGCTGCAGCTACCGCGAAGCCGGCAAGAAACGTAACAACGTTTTCCAAAACTGTGACCACAAAGAAAGAGTGGTCGGAAACAGCACCCTGCAAATAGCGAAAACGAAGCACGAATTGCCACAGCGTCCCCGGTACATATTTGGCCAACTGGGAAATCGAGATGACCTTATAGAGCTGCCAGAACCCGAGCGGATGGCCGGTCCGGCGGAATAGATACTGCATTATCCATACTCCAACAAGCGAAGAAATCAAAAACATTCCGACTCCTGCGCTCAAAAGCAAATAATGAAAATGAAGTCCGGCTGACGCAATCTTCTGCCAATTCAGCAAGAGCGAGCGTGCTAGAAAATAGAATATTGCTGCGGCAAAAAGATAACTTACAATCAACCGAACGGGCTTTCTTATGCTCATATTTTTGCGCGTGTTTGAATTTGAACCAAAAACCGAGAGGCAACCCCTGTGGGTGAGAAAAGCCGACCCGCTTCGTCGGGCGCGGCAAGTCGGGCGCGGTCGGAGGTTTGGAAAAACTCCATAATCTTTTGAGCGATCCCCGCAGCACTCGGCTGAGCGACGAGGCCGAAATTATGTTTGCGACACAACTTGCCCATATCTCCCACGTCCGTGACTATCATGGGAGTCTGCGTTTGGATCCCTTCCGAAAATACCAGCGGGATACTCTCTATCCGGGATGGTATGACTAGCGCTGCAGATTCCGCCAGCGCGTCTGCCACTCCGGAAGCTTGCAAGTATCCACCGAATTCCACAATCTGGCCAAGACCCAGTCTGGCAGTCTGTTCCTTCAGGGCCGCTTCCATGGGACCGCCGCCAAAAAGGCACAAGCGCGCTTGTGGGAAATGCTTGCGAACAAGGCTCATCGCTTCGATGAGCAGGTCGGGGCCCTTGTCGGGATGGAAACGGCTGATCATCACCAGCCGCCAGGGATCACGGACTGCGGGCGAAGCTCGGGGCGGGAGAGTACGGACGGAGGGCAGGAAGTCACAAGGTAGACCCGCGTAGTCTGACACGATCTGGGATAGGCCGACGCCGTCGGCATAGCGATGGCTAGCTCGGCGCAACACGACGCGAAGGATGGTGGGGCCGAGAGGGTACCGCCTGATCTTCCAAATATCGGAACCTAAGGCCCAAGTCATATACGGCACGCCGCAAAAAATCTTTCCAGCAAGCCCGAAGATTCCCGAGGGCACGACCCAGCAAGCGAGCACCGCATCCGGCTTGTACGAACCTAGGGTCCGGACAGAATTCCACACCCCGCTTACGAGCAGAACAATCAGTTGCAGCAGGTCAGGAGGCCACCAGGGACGCAGGTTGACCAACTCTGTCTCGCCTTTGAGAGTCCAGAAAAATTTGACTGGGACTTGGGGGTGTTCATCCTTTTCTCCATACTTGTCAGGCGTGAGTACTAGTACCTCGCAGCCCGAGCGCTGCAGGGCTTCGGCGAACTGCAAAACAAAAACTCCGGCGTTACGGGAGTCTGTGCTGCTACGCGGGTAAGAACTTGTGATAATGCAGATCTTCATAATGGTTGAATGAGAGGGCCGGAAAGTTTTGCGGCGCGCGTTACCCGTTCAATCTCGATATCGCTCAAGTCGGGATAGAGCGGTATGGTGATTAAATGCCTGCCCAACCATTCAGTGTTCGGCAGGGCTTGTCGGGGATATTCTCGATACGCTGGCATCCAATGCAGCGGGATGTAATGCACGGAACATTGAATGCCCGCCTCCTTCATGCTCCGCAAAAATTTCACGCGATCCTCGACAAATACCGGGTAGAGATGCACGCCGCGCCACGAATAGCCGAATTCCCTATTATACTGCTCGACGATCTGCTTCCGACGCGCATTGACACGCTCTAGTTTGGCAAGCTGCACCAATCCCAGCGCAGCCTGGAATTCAGTCGCATTCCCCTTCCAGCCTAGAAATTCCACGGAATATGGCCAATCAGGATGCTTCTCGGAATTCAAGATGCCAAACTTGTCCATACCGAATGAGCGCGCAGAAAGAAGCCAGTGATACGTCGCCTCATCGTTGGTTGTGATCATGCCTCCCTCACCCGTGCTGATGTTCTTGGAGTAAGCGAAGGAAAAACAAACGAGATTCGGGGAATTACTGCATTGGTTTCTGGCGATTAAGTGGGCTGAGTCTTCGACCGTTACCTCGCCTCGGGCATCGGAGTGGTTGCCGCCATAGTGTACCGCGACCAGCGGGCCTTGGTATTCACCTGTGGCGCATATTGTCTGCAGATCAACATCAATAAACTCGACTGAGTTGCCGCTGTGTACGATTTCCGCGGCCGTGGAAGTGAAAGTAAGCGAAGGAACCTTGAAGGTCCTGTTCTTCAGCTTCAAGGATTCATATGCAAGATACAGAGCCTCAGTAGCCGAGGAAACAAACACCGCATGGCGCGCGCCGACGTATGC
>MFEO01000001.1:5704-5817 GCA_001777585.1 Candidatus Doudnabacteria bacterium RIFCSPHIGHO2_01_FULL_50_11
CATTTTGACCGGGCTACTTCAACTAATGCTTCTTCTTCCTCCTGGCCGGCATGAATCTTCAGGAAAGGAATGCTATCGTCCTGCGACATGTGCGATAATTTTGTGATTATGAT
>MFEO01000002.1:0-3082 GCA_001777585.1 Candidatus Doudnabacteria bacterium RIFCSPHIGHO2_01_FULL_50_11
CTATTAACCGGCGCCAACGGCCTTCACTACCTTGCCGGCCTTTCGACGGACTATTTCGTCGCTATACTTAATTCCCTTACCTTTGTATGGTTCCGGCTTGCGCTGCTGCCTGACTTGGGCCGCGAATTGCCCAACAAACTGCCGATCAGCCCCTGCAATCGTGATGGTGTTCTTCTGCACTTCCACGGTGATCCCTTGCGGAATTTGCATCTCGATGGGATGGGAGTATCCAAGGGTCAACTGCAGTTTTGATCCTGCGACCGCAACTCTATAGCCTACGCCCACGACTTCAAGCTTACGCGTGAAACCTTCGGTTACACCGCGAACCATATTATTGATCAGCGCACGGGACGTTCCCCACAAAGAACGAAGGTTGCGGTCACTGGCGTCTACAACACTGGTGCGGATCTTCCCGTCTTCCACCTTAAGTGCAACCTCGGGAGGCGCTACCCATGTCAAGTTGCCTTTCGGGCCCTTGACCTCCAAACTCTGGCCCGCAAGCTTAACCTCCACTCCCTGGGGTACCACAATTTCCAATTTGCCTATTCTAGACATAATCGTTTCTGTTACCAAATCTGACAAATAATTTCACCGCCGAGCCGTTCTTTCCTGGCTTGGCGGTCACCCATAAGACCTTTGGAAGTTGAAATTATCGTGATGCCATACCCGCTCTGGGTGCGGGGCAGCTCATCAGCGCCGGCATAGACGCGCTGGCCGGGCTTGCTGACCCGCTTGATCCCCACAATCGTCGGTCGGGTCCCAGCGTATTTGAGCTTCAGCTTCAGAAACTTGCGCTCGTCAGAGTCGACGACTTCAGTACTCTCTATCAATCCCTCACTAACCAATAATTCTCCGAGTCTCTGCTTGAGATTGGAGTGCGGCAAAAGCACCTCGGGTTTGGCAACCATGAGGGCGTTGCGGATCTGGGTCAGCATGTCTGAGATGGGATCGGTCATATGATCTTTATTGCTTTACCACGAGGCCTTCGTCAGGCCAGGAATCAGTCCGCTCATCGCGAGTTCCCGAAAACAAATTCGGCAGAGATTGAAGTCGCGCATATAGCCGTGTTTGCGGCCGCAGCGCCAGCAACGGTTGATCTTACGCGTGCTGAACTTCGGGGTGCGCTGAGCTTTTACGATTAATGCTTTGCGTGCCATAGATAGATAGAGTCGATTATTTACTGCTTAATAGGTAGCCCGAGAGCATAGATAAATTGCTTAGCTTGCATCTGATTCTGGGCGTCCACAACCAGGGTGACTTGCAGACCGAAACTTGCGGTAACGCTTTCTGCTGAAATCTCAGGAAAAGAAAGTTGGTCCCGAAAACCGATGGAATAATTGCCTGACCGGTCAAAGCCTTTAGGATCAAGCCCGCGGAAATCGCGCACCCGGGGAAGGGCGACGTTAATCAGCTTGTCAACAAATTCATACATCCGCTTCCCGCGCAGAGTCACCATCAATCCAATCACTTGCCCTTGGCGAATCTTAAATGAGGATATTGACTTATGAGAACGAGTCTTCACCGGTGCCTGCCCTGTGATCGCCGCAATGTCGCGAGCGAACGTGTCAATAAGCTTGGGATCCTTGATATCCGAACGGATGCCCGCAGAAACGACGACTTTTTGCAATTTCGGAAGACTGAGAGTATTGCCAAGCTGCAAGTCTTTCTGCAGTTTGGGCATGATGGTCGTAGTTAGCTTTTTCTGAAATGAGGTTGCCATATCTGATAGGGGTCTTAAAAGCTTGATTTGCACTTCTTGCACGCGCGTAGTTTCTTGCCTGAGGAAGCAATCACGTGGCCGATGCGGGTAATCTGCCCGCAGTTGGGGCATACGAGCATGACCTTGCTGGGATTGAAGGGTGCCGGAAACTGAACCTTTTGGCCTTTTTGATTCTGCCTCTTGGAGCGCTCAAAGCGGGTGCGGATGTTAACACCCTCGACTGTCAGAAGCCCGGACTTGCGGTCTACTCCAACAACCTTGCCTGTCTTGGAGCGGTCCTTGCCAGCCATCACCTTGATCGTGTCACCTTTTTTCAAATCAATGGAAATCATATGCTATAAAACTTCCGGTGCGAGAGAGATTATTTTGCTAAAACCGCGATCGCGAAGCTCTCGAGGAATCGGTCCGAAAACGCGAGTGCCCCGGGGTTCGGTGGTCCCCTTGTTTACCAGAACACAGGCATTATCGTCAAATCTGATATATGAACCATCAGCGCGCGGATATTCCTTCCGTGTCCGGACAATGACAACATAAACCTTGTCGCCCTTCTTGACCTGACCTCGTGGGGTGGCGACTTTCACGGACCCCGCGACGACATCGCCGATGGAGACCTTCTTGCGGCTATTCTTTCCGGAAGGCGCAAAAACCGCCACCTCACGCGCTCCGGTGTTGTCACAAACATTTAATCTTGTTCTAATCTGGATCATATACTGGTTCGGCTCTGACGCAGAAAATTATAATTTTTTCGTAATCATAAACCGTTTTGTCCGACTCATAGGACGGCACGGCACGATCTCGACGTGGTCACCTAGGTGAAACTGATTCTGCTCGTCGTGGGCTGGGTATTTACGCGTTACCATATAGCGTTTGTGGTACTTCCTATGGACCTTCGTGGAGCGCACCAAAACAATGGCGGTCTTCGCCGTTTTTTGCGATACGATAACGCCGTGCAGTCTTTGGATTTTTTTCGTCGGTGAATTCATCATACTTATTAAAATTTATTTGGTAGCGTCCGCCGCCGGCTGCGCGCCTGCGCGCTTCTGGTTTAGTGTAGTCTGAATGCGAGCTATCTCCCGCCGCATATACCGCAGTTCCCGGTGATTCTTCACTTCACGGGAGGAGACCTTAAACCGCAAATGGCGGTATTTCTCCTGCCGCTCCGAAAGTATCCGTTGCAACTGCTCCGGTGTCTTCGTTCTTAATTCCACTGATTGATAAAATTCTGTAGCCATGGAATGTTATTTCTTCAAAAATATCGTTGCGACAGGTAACTTGTGAGCCGCCAGCCGCATAGCTTCCCGGGCTTGCTCTTCCGTGACACCATCCATCTCGAAGAGCACCCGCCCCCTTTTCACAACCGAC
>MFEO01000002.1:3092-12867 GCA_001777585.1 Candidatus Doudnabacteria bacterium RIFCSPHIGHO2_01_FULL_50_11
CAACCGCCCCTTTCCCCCCGCCCATGACCGCGCCGTGCGTGGTCACCGGTTTGTCGGGAAAAATACGTATCCAGATCTTGCCGCCGCGCTGAACATACCGGGTCATGGCTCTACGAGCCGCTTCTATCTGCCGGGCGGTGATCCAGGCATTGCTTTCGCTCTTTAGGCCGTAAGACCCAAAAGCCAATCTTAAAGCGCCCTTGGAACGGCCGGCGAGTTTGCCTTTCTGGTGTTTGCGGTGCTTTACTTTTTTGGGAATCATCATACTTCGGAAAAAATTATTTCTGGGTTCTTCGAGACGGACTGGAATCTTCTGATTGCTTAGCGAAAACTTCGCCGCGGTTAATCCATACCTTAATACCGATCGTACCGTACGTCGTAAATGCCGTAGACTCGGCGTAATCGATGTCAGTGCGGAACGTGTGCAACGGCAAACTGCCTTTATACTGCCGCTCAGACCGCGCAATCTCACTCCCCCCGAGGCGGCCCTTGACCTGCACCCGTACTCCTTTGGCACCTGCGTCCATTATCTGATCCATCGCCTGCTTTAGGGCTCTGCGGTGAGACACGCGCTTCTCGATCTGCTCGGCTATTCCATCCGCCCAGACTTGGGCTGAGAGATTGAAATGCTTGACCTCTTCCACATTGATTTTAAATTCTCCCTTCAATCCGATCTCGGACTTGAGCTTCTTCTTGAGATCCTCAATCCCTCCGCCCGCGCGACCGATAAGCATGCCAGGCTTCGTGGTCTTGATGATGATGGTCAATTGCTGGCTTGTCCGTTCGATCTCAACTCGGTCCACGCCCGCCTTGCGATAGTTCTTCACGATATATTCCCGGATCCTGACATCTTGCTGCAAGGTCTTGGCAAATTTATTGCGATCCACCATCCAGCGCGACCGCCAGACGTCGGTGATGTTAAGCCTTAATACTTTTGGATTAATCTTCTGTCCCATATGAAAATTTTCTTAGTTGGAAGTCTTAGGAGGAAGAGCGGCGGCTTCTTTCTCGCGTTTCCCGGCCGCTTTCCTAGCGCGCTTTGCAAATGACTTGGATTGTTTGGAAATCAAGGTGACATCAACGATGCTTGTCCGACGCCGAATCGGGTGTGCGCGGCCTTGCGCGCGTGGTTTGAAACGCTTCAGCATATAGCCTTGGTTGACTGTGATGGACTTGATGTAGAGGTTCTTCGGGTCGAGCTGAAAGTTGTTCTGCGCGTTGGCTACGGCGGAGCGGATAAGCTTGAGGACAGGTCGAGCGGCCTTCTTCGACATAAAAGACAACTGCCACTCCGCGGCTTGCACAGGACGATGGTTGATGGCATCGGTGACAAGGCGAACCTTGCGGGGCGAGATTCTAAGATCGCCGAGGCGGGCCGTCACTTCTTTGGTTGTAGTTTGTTCGACCATAGAGAGAAACTCGCTAAAACTTTACTTCTTCACTGCTTCTTTGACAGGCCCTTTCACCGCTTCCACCTTTGCCTGTTCAGCTGCGGCTACGGCTGCTTCCTGTTCTCTAGCCATACGACCGCCATGCCGGATAAACTTTCTCGTTTCCGCAAATTCGCCGAGCTTATGACCGACCATTTCTTCCACCACTCTCACGGTAATAAAATTCTTGCCGTTATGTACTTCAAAAGTCACCCCAACCATTTCCGGAACGATGGTTGAATCACGAGACCAGGTGCGAATCGGTTTGTTGTCTTCCGGGCGTTTGTCGTGAACCTTCTTCATGAGCCGCTCGTCAACGAAGGGTCCTTTTTTGAGTGAGCGTGACATCTATTTAGTAAACTTAAAAGTTGATAGGATCTGCGTCTGCTCAGGAGTCAATCCGTTCTTCAGTTCTGAGACTGTATCTTTATTATTAGTCATTAAAACTAGGTCGTAAATATTATTTTGATATCTTACGACAATCTCATATGCAGTGACTAACCCCATATTAACTCCTTCATATGCAGGCTGACCCATAAAGGTCATAGGCTGGTAGTCGCGTGAAGATAATTGCTTCACTTGCGCTTTGACAAAATCGTCTAATGGCAAGTTATTATGCGTGTCTATGACGGCTGTGATCTGAAAAACCTTATCAATATTAAAAGTTGCTGATACACCCATTTCTCCGGCTGTCTGAGCAAGAATATACTTTCCTGGGTACTTAATTTCAAAACCATAGTGCTCATCGCGATAAGTCTTCCAATCCGATGTTCCCTCAACCGGTTTAGCTTGATCCGATGGCTGTTGAGCTTGTGGATTTTGGACCAGCGAAACTTGGGCTTGCTGTTTATTGCAAGCCACTGCTAGAAGTAGAATTGATAATGAAACAAATAATAGCTTTCTCATACTACTTGCTTCTCCGCTTAATAATCATCTGGTTGGAATATTTTTTCCTCTTGCGGGTCTTCACTCCGAGCGCGTGCTTGCCCCACGGGGTTTTCGGATACTTCATACCGATAGGATTGTGACCTTCGCCGCCACCATGCGGGTGGTCGACCGGATTCATTGCCTTGCCGCGAACGGTGGGCTTGATGCCCATATGGCGCATCCGGCCGGCCTTGCCCCAGCGGATATTAAATTGCTGGGGATTGCTCACTTGCCCAATCGTCGCCCAGCATCGGGCAGGCACCTTGCGGATTTCCCCCGAGGGCATCTTCAATAAAATATAATTCTCTTCCACGGCCTGGACAGTCACATACGTTCCTGCACTTCTGGCCATCTTGCCGCCTGCTCCGGGCAAGAGTTCTACGTCGTGTACAAATGTCCCGATCGGAATCTTGGCCAGAGGTAGCCGATTGCCGGCTTTGATGGGCGCAGTATCAGAGGTTACGACCTCGTCGCCGACTTTCAGGCCATCGGGTGTCAGGATGAATCGCTTCTCGCCGTCACGGTAGGCGATGAGGGAAAGGAATGCAGTACGATTCGGATCATATTCGACGGTCTGGACCCGGGCGGGAATATTGATCTTGTCGCGACGGAAATCCACAACCCGAATAATCTTTCGATAGCCGCCGCCGCGATGGCGCACCGTAATCTTACCTTGGCTGTTGCGGCCCCCAGAATTAGCCTGCCCAACGAGAAGTCTCTTCGGGGTCGCGACTTTCTTGTCTAGAAGCTTGGCATAGTCAAGTACCGACGTTTCGCGTCGTCCAGGGGTGGTTGGTTTGTAGATCTTGATGGACATTGGATGAATCTCTAATTCGTAATTGACCTAATTTCTAAATCGAGTATTAGGGGTTGTTCAGAAATTAAAAAATTAGAAATTAGTAATTATACTTTACACTGCTTCCACTAGCCCTTCGATCCGCTCGCCTTCCTTAAGCGTGACGATGGCTTTCTTATAATTAGACGTTCGGCCGCTTTGCTTGCCATAGCGGCGTGCCTTGCCGTGCAGGGTGATGATATTCACACTCGTTACGTGCACATCATAGACTTTCTCAACGGCCTTGCGCACCTCGCGCTTGTTCGCCTCGGCATGAACGCGGAAGACATAACGCCCGCTATGCGCCAGCATGGTCGCTTTCTCGGACAATTGCGGCCGGATCAATACTCGGAAAGCCGTGCCGGTAGCCTGCTTCAGCTGCACTTCTTTTCGGGGCTTAGCTGGCGCCTCCTCGCGAACCTTGTCCAGAACATTCTCTTCTTTGGAGCCCTTCTGCTTGGACAGGTGCGGACGTTCGCCGGGCTTCTTTCTAAATCTGTCAAAAAATCCCATATGCTAAAATTATTGGGCAAACTCAGTAGAAGTTCTTTGATTCTGCTCCTGTGCCACTAGTAGGTTGAGCAGAATGGGGTAATCGGATAGTTTATAAGAATTATTATTTATGAGAAGTATTCTTGGATAATGTAGAGGCATTCAAAGAATCTCTACTGGGCAAATATTCTCTCAATTTCGGCCAACGCCTCGCGAGTGATGATCGCGCCGCCCGCTCTGAGCAGTCGATAAGGAGAGACATCAGACACTCGATAAATCTCAATAGCGGGCACGTTTCTAAGACTTCGCCAGAGATTCTTGTCGCCTGATTTGATAATTACCGCAACTGTTTTACCGGATAGCTTGGCGGCGGCCCTGATATCGCCAATCTGCTTCACCGCATCCTTTGTCTTGATGGAAGGACGTTCCAGGGATTCTATGATCGCAAGCTTGTCGGAAGCGAACATGTCGGAGAGGACGATGCGGACCGCCTTATGGAACATGCTTTTCGGGACTTTCTTCGAAAAATCTCTCACTGACCGCGGACCGAATATGATCCCGCCGTGCCGCCAGATCGGGCTTCGGACTGATCCGACACGAGCCCTGCCCGTACCTTTCTGCCGCCAGGGCTTGCGGCCGGATCCTGCGACTTCGCCGCGGGTCTTGGTATGTGCAATTGAATTTCGAAGATTCGCTTGTTCTGCAACCACGACCTGATGGATCAGATCTCGATTCGGCTTTTCTTCAAACATCCCGGTCAGATCAACACTGCTCGTGGCTTCTCCTTGTGGATTGTATACAGAAATTTTCGGCATATATTATGCTGTCTTTTCCTCTGTCTTCACTTCCTCTTTCGGGTTAGCCGTTTGTTCAGATGTTACAGGTTCAATGGGTGTTGCTTGCGGATTCGGGCTTGCTTCGAAAATCTCGGGGGCTTCCTTCTTCTCGCCCGTGGTCATGATCTTCACCAAGCCGCCGCGCGTACCGGGCACCGGACCCATGACATACAGCAGATTTCTCTCCGGGTCAGTGTCTACCACAAATGTATTCTTGAGAGTCGATTGATTTCCGCCCATGCGTCCGGCCATGCGGGTACCCTTGAGGGTATGTTGAGGGAATCGACTGCCGATCGAGCCTACGGCGCGAGGGTGATCATGTCCGTGAGATGCTGGGGCGCCATGGAATCCGTGACGCTTCACGGCTCCGGCAAATCCCCGGCCCTTCATAATTCCGGATACGTTCACGTATTCGCCGGGTTCAAATTCCTTGACAGTGATCATTTGTCCAGCCGCAATCTGTTCACTCTCTGGTATCTGAAATTCTCTCAAATACTGAAAAGTGTCATTCTTCATATGCCCCCGGAGAGCGTCGCTTAGCTGCTTCTTGCGGCCGAAACCGATCTGCACGCCGGAATAACCGTCGCGATCGCGGGTCTTGACCTGGACAACCTTGCATGGCCCGGCTTCGAGCACCGTCACGGGTATTCGGGCGCCGTCTTTGGTCCAGACTGCCGACATATTGAGTTTGCGGCCTAAGATAAACTTCATGGATCAGTTTGTAGTGAGTGGTCTGTAGTAGTATTCGGTCGTGGCTTCGCCGCGAAGAACAAAAAAACTGGCTAACGAGCCAGCAACTCCCCCCGCCTGAGAGGCAGGGTGACATGCCGGTAATCGTTATCTCGCAATGTGAGCGTGTTGGACTCTTGAATTGCGAGAACCTACTACCGCGGTAATAAGTTCATGCCTGGTGGGAATGCTCTCAGCAGGCACGAGCCTACTACATCTTGATTTCAACATCGACACCGGCGGGCAGATTGAGGGAAGAGAGGGAATCGATGGTCTTGGGGGTGGGGTTGAAGATATCGACCAAGCGCTTGTGAACGCGCATTTCGAACTGGTCGCGGGAATCCTTGTGAACGAACGTAGAACGCAAAACCGTGTACCGCTTCTTCTCGGTCGGAAGCGGAATCGGTCCTGAAATCGAGGCGCCACTTCTCTTGGCGGTGTCGACGATCTGTTTGGCGCTCTGATCGATCAGCTTGTGATCGTAGGCCTGAATCTTGATCCGAATGCGTTGCTTGGGTTGTTCGTCGGCCATTTAGCTGGCTTGCAAAGGAACACTGAATAATTAAAAAAGCGATTTCCCTTCTTTGCGCTAACGGTATTATTCTAAGGGAGGAGGCGGATATTGTCAAATATAGCCAAAGGCTTGATACCCTTGACAAAACGGCTATTTTGTGCTAATATATTAGATAATCTAAAAAGTGCTTACGGGCAGGGAAATGGACTAAATTTAGGATATTTCTTTGCCCGGAATCTGACGGAATGATCAAGGAGGAATATATCATGATGAGTGACAAGACTCGAAGGCGGTTGGATTGGTTGCTGATACCGCTGGTGTTTGTTGGTGTAGGATCGCTTGCGGTCATATTCCGCGAGATGATCAAATCAACGAACTGGTTTTGCCGCTAACAGCAACATTGTCGGGGCGACGACAAGTCACAACAATTTTACTGGCAAGCTTCGCTCGCTTGCCACCTTTTCCAAGCCCCTAATTTACTTGGAGGCTCGGAATCGGACTTGACTGCCGTCAGGCAGTATCGATTTCAATCCATAGGAGGAAATAAGAGAATGAGATTCACGTTTCGTAATGTGTTCTTTATGCTCTGCTTTACTCTGCTGTTCGCGGGATACTTTATACTTGAGGACTCCCACAAGCGGCAGGCTCTGCAGGTGTCGGCATCCGCATCTGACGACGAGCAGTTTCCAGAGAAGAACTGCTCTCAGCTTGCCTCGCGGTATCACTTTGAGCCCGCTGATGCAAGGGCGTGCAAGGAGTATCACAACTCCGAGATCGCGGCCTGGGAGCGATTGGCAGAAATTTCGATCACTCCCGAAGACAACAACGATCTAGGCGTTCTCTGCCGCGATTTCCATGACGCTGTGCGAATTGGATCGTGGGTGCAGTCAACTCCGGCACAACTCCTTCCCCGGGGGAATACGACGCGAGACGAGGCTGTCGAGGCCGTTCGCAGCCGGACTATCTGGTATGGCGAGGCGATCACCCGCAAGCTCTGGCTCACCCATCAGGATGTCTCAGTAGACTGCCTGGGAACTCAGTTTCCCGGCAACCCGATCTTCGGAGACGAAGAGCGTCTCGGACTCTCGGGAGTCGCTGAACTCGACCAAGCTTTGCAAGCCTGGAGGCTCTATCGCCAGAAGGGTCTCGAGGATCTCGACCGACCACCGGGCTTCGCGAATGTGGCCCAGCTTGCGGCCATCGAGCACGCCAAACGTTAATTCTCATTCATAGCCCGCGCGAAGGGCATCCACTTTTTAGACGATGATCGCGCTCATCGTCTCCTTTTTCCAGAATTCGACCACGGGTCGTACTCTGAAATAAGATATGGCACAGCAAGGTATTACTTCTCTCCAAGCAAAAGGCTCCCCTTGCGGGGAGCCTTTTAAATTCGAGTTTTTCGGATTTTATTTCATTATCTTAGTGACTACGCCCGCGCCTACCGTATGGCCGCCTTCGCGGATGGCGAATCGCTGCTTCTCTTCCAGAGCCACCGGGGTGATGAGCTTGACGACAAGCTTAATGGTGTCGCCCGGCATAACCATTTCCGTGCCCTCAGGCAGGATGACTTCACCAGTCACGTCAGTTGTGCGAATATAGAATTGCGGCTTGTAGCCCTTGAAGAAAGGGGTATGGCGTCCGCCTTCCTCTTTGGTGAGGATATAGACTTCACCTTCGAAGTCGGTATGCGGCGTGACTGATCCCGGCTTAGCCAAGACCTGTCCGCGTTCCACTTCTTCTTTCTTCGTACCGCGGAGCAGAACACCGGCATTATCTCCGGCTCGGCCTTCGTCTAGAGACTTGTTGAACATTTCAATTCCCGTCACGACAGTCTTCTGGGTGGGTCGTAGGCCCACAATCTCCACTTCGTCAGAAAGCTTCACGATTCCTCGCTCGATGCGGCCGGTCACGACCGTGCCGCGACCTTCAATGGAGAACACGTCTTCTATCGGCATGAGGTACGGCTTGTCCACTTCACGTACCGGCTCGGGGATGTAGTTGTCCACGGCATCCATGAGCTGCTGGATGCTCTTCTCGTATTCCGGGTCGCCTTCTAAGGCCTTGAGAGCGGATCCGCGAATGATAGGGGTCTCTTTGCCTTCGTATTGATATTTTGTAAGCAAATCCCTGATTTCCTCTTCGACTAAGTCAATCAATTCCTTGTCAGTGACAGTGTCGCACTTGTTGAGAAAAACAATCAATTTGGGCACACCGACCTGGTGTGCGAGCAGAATGTGTTCGCGGGTCTGGGGCATCGGACCATCGGCAGCAGACACGACTAAGATCGCGCCGTCCATCTGGGCCGCGCCCGTAATCATGTTCTTGATATAGTCGGCATGGCCGGGCGCGTCGATGTGGGCATAGTGCCGCTTGTCAGTCTCGTATTCGACGTGCGAAGTGTTAATCGTGATGCCGCGCGCCTTCTCTTCCGGCGCGTTGTCGATTGAGTCATAAGAGCGTGCCTTGGCAAAGCCCTTCTTTGCAAGATAGGCGGTAATTGCCGCGGTCAGCGTGGTCTTCCCATGGTCAACATGCCCAATCGTTCCGACGTTGAGGTGGGGCTTGGTCCGTTGGTATTTCTCGGCCATACTTTATCCTTTTTCCCTCGCGACTCGTAAGTCGCCGGGATGGGGCCCAGGCACGGATGCCTTTTTTTCCCCGTTGAGCCGGGGATCCAGGGCTTAAAAATTAATTAGTTTATATAATAGTGTCTGCATTTGAAGCAAACACGTATCTGGAATGGTACCTGTATTGGAAAGAATTGTCAAATCCCGCTCTCTCTCACTCCGAAAGCGAAAGGGGTTCAATATACACAGAATCTTCATCTTCATTTTCTTCCAGAGGCACGCCTGTGTCATTGTCATCATCCATCTGTGCTCGGGTAATCTCTAGGTTGAGCTCTTCCGTCGCGCGGGTCAGGTTCTCCAGCCGCTCGGATAGGGCTTCGAAGCGCCGGTCGGACTTGAGATTTTCATATGCCTGATAAGACATCACGACCAATTCCGGCTCGCCCGCGGCATTCAATACGACAAGCGGGCCCTTCTCGCTCTTGGTCAATTTGATGAATTTCTCGAGATCCATGATAGTAATCGCTGTCTAACTCTTGTGGCCGACGCGAACCTTGCCGGCCCCTTCGATAATCTTGGTCTGCACGTGTGAAGGGACAGGCTCATAATGATCAAATTCCATGGTAAAGGTAGCTTGGCCCTGGGTCATGGAACGCACGTTGGTGGAATACCCGAACATTTCACCCAAAGGCACGAAGGCATCGACGACTTTACGATTGGCGCGGTCTTCCATGGCATTAATCTTGGCTCGCCTTGCGTTGAGATCGCCAACGACCGTACCCATGGCATCTTCCGGCATGACCACTTCTACTTTCATGATCGGTTCCAGCAGAATTGGGGCTCCCCTTCTCACTCCTTCCGAGAAAGCCTTGGACGCGGCAATCTTGAAAGCGATTTCGGAGGAATCTACTTCGTGGAAACTGCCGTCGTACAATGTAGCCTTAACGTCTACTACGGGGAAGCCGGCGAGGACTCCGGAGTTCATTGTTTCCTTCACACCTTTTTCTACCGCGGGGATGTATTCCCTAGGAATTGTTCCGCCGACTATCGCGTTTTCAAATTCATTGCCCCCGCCTCGCTCCTTCGGCTCGACCTTGAGCCAGACATGTCCATATTGCCCGCGGCCGCCCGATTGGCGGATATACTTGCCTTCCACTTCCACGGGCTGGGTGATCGTCTCTTTATAAGCGACTTGGGGAGCGCCCACGTTGGCTTCGACGCCAAACTCGCGCTTCATACGATCTACGATGATTTCTAAATGCAATTCACCCATTCCGGATATGATTGTCTGGGCGGTCTCCTCGTTGGAGGTAACGCGGAAGGTCGGATCTTCTTCGGCGAGCTTCTGCATGGCAATCCCCATTTTCTCCTGGTCGGCTTTTGACTTGGGCTCAATGGCGACGGAAATGACCGGCTCGGGAAAAACGATTTTCTCCAAGACAATC
>MFEO01000003.1:0-38646 GCA_001777585.1 Candidatus Doudnabacteria bacterium RIFCSPHIGHO2_01_FULL_50_11
ACCGGCCGTATCCCAGCTGCTCTACGAAAAAGGGATTCTCCTGGTGCCCGATTTCATTGCGAACGCCGGCGGGCTGATCAATGTGGCAGACGAATTACTGCAAGGCGGATACAATCGAGAACGGGTTATTTCCGGAATAGAGGAACTTAAGAGGACCCTAGATCAAGTTTTGCGTCGTTCTGAACAGCTGCATCGTCCGCCCGACCGGATCGCATTGGACATGGCGCAACATGTTATTGGTCTGCAGAAAAAGGCAGAGCCGAGAGGGAGGCCGGTGAAAACACGGGTAGAAAGCGCAGTATGAATGCCGCGCTCTTTGATACGAAAACTTATGTCACGGTTTCAGAGCGGTCTTGGGAATTGAGCCGCCGCAAGACCCTTCGCGGCGTCTGGGACCGTATGAGGAAAGGAGTTCCTGCATATAGGCTTTTTTTGAAAAACGCCGGAACAGCCTCAGGCAGAGCTCCCAGGATTTCCGATCCAGGCGGGATAGGTTCGATGGACAAACGGAATTATTTTTTTCGTTACCCGATGGAGAAACAGTTTTACCGTGACGCTCTCAATCGCGATTCTTATGTCGCGACAGCAACCTCCGGTTCTACCGGAACGCCCGCCTATTTTTTCCGAACAGACGAAGTAGACCGGCGGTATGCGCAAATCGCTTCATGGTTTCTAAGCCTCGGACCTAAAGGTTCAACGCTCTTAATTGACTGTTTCGGGATGGGGGTATGGATCGGCGGTTTGATCACTTATCAGGCTTTCAGGTATGCCGGACTCTCCGGTTTTCCCGTAAGCATTATCGCCCCTGGCGTTAATAAAAAGGAGATCTTTGAGGTATTGCGCAGGCTCGCGCCGCAGTTCCGATCAGTGATACTGGCCGGTTATCCTCCTTTTCTTAAGGATATCTTAGACGGAGCGAAGTCAGAAAAGGTTTTTTTTCGTCCGGGACAGCTGCGTTTGGTTTTTGCGGCTGAAGGATTCAGCGAAGAATTCAGAAATTACATGGTTGAGGCGGGCAGGCTGAGATCCCCGTATTTGGATACGATGAATATTTATGGTAGCGCTGAGCTGGGGGCAATGGCGTTTGAGACTCCTTACACGATCTTGGTAAGACGTCTTGCAAAAACCGCATCGGAAGTCCTGGATAGACTGTTTTTGCCTAAGCGGCTTCCCACACTCGCGCAATATGACCCCCGCCATATCGTGTTTGAATCACTTGAAGGAAAAATTCTAATTACCGGAGATAGTGCTATGCCATTTTTCAGATATAAAATAGGAGATGTCGGATCAACAATGACATCGTCAGAAATCGGGGATGTCTTCGAAGAAGCGGGAATCAAGCTCAATCGGAAACTCTCGGCCGCGGGAATTCCTAAAACCCACTTGCCGCTTGTCGCAGTCTACGAGCGGGAAGATTTTTCAACGAAGCTCTATGGCGCAATCGTTTATCCCGCGCATATACGCGATGCCCTCAGCGCAAGAGCTTTGCGGGAGGCGATTACGGGAAAATTTGCGATGAGGACAGGATTTGATAGATGGCAGAATCAGTTTCTTGAGATCTTGGTAGAACTTAAGCCGGGTAAAAACCCAGCCCGCATCCTCAAGAAGCGGGTTACAGGCGAGATTGTGGATGGGCTTTTGAGGCAGAATGCCGAGTACCGCAATAATTATCAGTCGATTCCCAGAAAAGTCACCCCTCGTGTCACGTTATTACCGCATGGAGATGAACGGTATTTCCGGACAGGCATCAAACAAAAATGGGTCATTAAATAATATCATGAATCAAGCCCTTCGCTCACTCCGTCTAAAATTAAGCGCCGTCCGAAATGCGGAGGTCGCGAAACGCCCTTTGATCTTGCAGCTTGGCAAAACAGCTGACCGGAAGGTTTTGAGCGCACTTATGCGCCAACGGGCCGTGCGTCAGGTTTCTGATGACTACCCAGAGCAGCTGCGGGAGCTCTTTGCAATCGAACATCCCAAACTTGTTTATCAACCAGATTTTGAAGCGAGTTTTCAAGATTACCTCCGTTCGCAATCAGGCAAAAAGGATTTGATGGAACAGGGAAACTGGGTGTACTATCCGTGGCTCTCGACTCTGGTGCACCTTCTTCCGGAGCGCGATTTCCAGCGCGTGCGGACTGCCCGGAATCGGCATTTGATTACTGAAGTGGAGCAGAAGCTGTACTATGATGCAGTGGTAGGGATCGCAGGCTTAAGCGTGGGCAACAGCGTTATCTTAGCCATCGTTCTTCAAGGCGGCGCGAAAAGGATTCGATTGGCGGATTTCGACAGGCTTGCCTTATCTAACCTCAATCGGATCAGGGCCGGCGTAGAAAGCCTAGGGCTGGAGAAGGTCTTAATGACTGCCCGGCAGATTTACGCGCTCAATCCATATGCGTCGTTGGAACTATACGGTGAAGGATTGACGGAGAAGAATATCAAAGACTTTTTTTCCGCAAAACCAAAACTGACGCTTTTAATCGACGAGCTGGACAACATAGCGATGAAATATTTGATCCGTGAACATGCCCGCAAAAACCATCTCCCAGTTATTATGGGTGCGGACAACGGAGACAATGTAGTCGTGGATATTGAACGCTACGATCTAAATTCCAAAACGCCTTTTTTCCATGGCCGTTTAGGCAGGGTCAATTACCAAATGCTCAAAAATTTGGACAAGTTTGGCATTGGCAGGACTATAACCCGCCATATCGGTCCGGAAAATGTCACTGAGCGTATGCAACAATCACTGCTTGACATGGGTCGCGGCATCGTTTCCTGGCCGCAGCTTGGAGGAGCGGCGCTTCTCAACGGTAGCGCATTGGCATATTGCGCCCGTAAAATAGCGACAGCACAGCCCGTAGAAAAGAAGCGCTCGCTCATATCTTTGGACGCGGCACTCGATCCGCAATACACTGGCAACGCAGCAAAAAGGCGGAGGCGCAGAATAGTGAAAGATTTCAAAAAATTATTCGGACTCTAATCAACATGGAACAACACATCCGCAACATACTTGAAGGTGCCGCCACCGCTCCCTCAGGGGAGAATTGTCAGCCGTGGCATGTCGTTGTAAAAGACAACAGTCTGGAGATTTACAATGTTCCCGAACGGGACCTCTCCCTCTATAATGTCAATCAACTGGGCTCAATGACGGCACACGGCGCGTTTTTGGAGAGTTTGAAAATCGCGGCTTCGGCAGAAGGGCTCGAAGCGCGAGTCCGCTTGTTTCCGGACGCGTCTCAACCTACGCTTGTTGCTTTAGTGGATCTGGTACAAGCCGATATTTCAGCTGATCCGCTCGAAAAGTACTTGCGAATTCGCGCGACGAATCGTAAGCTTTACGATAAAGCGCCTGTAGATGCTGCCCAGTACGTACTTCTGAAAACAGCAGCAGATAGTGTAGCGAGCGTACGAACTTCCTTCATTGATGATCAGGCGCGGATAAAGGATTTATCCGACGCTTTCAGTCTGAACGAGCGTCTGCTTTTTGAGAACCGCGCTTTGCACGACTTCTTTTATTCTCACGTTCGTTGGACAGAAGAAGAGGATCGCAGGTATAAGACAGGGTTCTTCATCAAGACGCTCGAGCTTCGCGGTCCCCAGCAGCCAGCCTTCAAGCTTCTGCGCCGATGGGGACTTGCGCGTTTTGCCGCCCGCCTCGGTGTTTCGAAACAGATAGCAAAAGACAACGCTAAGACGTATGCTGCCTCGGCCGTTCTGGCGGCATTTCTAGTTCGACAGAACCTGCCCGAAGATTTCGTGCACATAGGACGTGCGATGCAGCGCTTCTGGCTTACGTCAACCTCGCTGGGGCTTGCCGTGCAACCTATGACCGGAGTTTTATTCTTTATGCAGCGCTTGCAGGCTGAATCCGGCCAGGCGTTTGCGAGTTCGCAGCAGGCACTCATACGCTCGTCATTCGCCCGTATCTCGTCCGCTTTCGGCGCGGGCGGGGACACTCTGGCGGTGGTGCTCCGAATAGGCCGCGCCGCTGCACCGAGCGCTCGTTCTTCGCGTTTTAGCGTAGACGAGATAGTGAGCGAAGAATAGTCAGGATTTTCTTACAATGGATCTGCTTCAAAATATTAGTCTCGTACCCGTCGGAACGGTCATTGCAGCGATCGGTATTTTAGGTTTTGTCGTATTTTTCAATAATTCCAAGAGCGCCACCAATGTGGCGTTTTTGTTTTTTTCACTCGTTGCTATTTTCTGGAACGGCCTCAACTACCTGGCTTATCAATTTGAATCTCTGACCATTGTTTTGTGGCTCTTGCGGTTCGTCTTGTTTTTTGCAGTGTGGTACTGTTTCAGCCTTTTGCATTTTTTCTACGTATTCCCGAAAGAGATCACAGTTTTTTCCCGAAGCTATAAATTTGTGCTGCTTCCGATGACAGCAATCGGCTCTCTTCTCACCCTGACTCCATGGGCAATAGAGAAAATAAACCAGCTTCCTTCTGACGGCTCCGGCGCACCCGATGTATTGGGCCCCGTCATGCCGGTATTTGGCATATTGGTCTCAGTCCTCATCACAGCCGGTATTACGTTGCTCGTAAAAAAAATGCTTGCTTCGCGGGACACGGTTCGGACTCAATATAGGTTGATCCTCATCGGAACTATCATTACGTTTTCCTGCTACATTGCTTTCAATTTCGTACTGCCAGTATTCTTTGACACGATTATTTTCATACCATTAGGCGCATTTTTCACATTTCCTTTCGTTGCTTTCACCAGCTACGCGGTGATCAAGCATAAATTGATGAACGTGAAGGTGATTTCTTCTGAGATCTTAGTCTTCGTGCTTTCCTTAGTCAGCCTGTTACAGGTTTTGCTCTCCACCGGCCTCAATGCAATCATTTTCCGGTCAATGGTTTTTATCCTCGTCTTGGTGTTCGGCATGCTCTTGATCAGGAGCGTAGTTCGGGAGGTCAAACAGCGCGAGCAGTTGCAGATTTTGGATAAGCAGCTGGAAGAAGCGAACAAACAGCTGAAGGCCCTCGATCGGGCGCGCGCGGAATTTATTTCACTTGTCAGCCATCAGATGAGAACGCCCCCCTCGACGATCAAGTGGTATCTGGCGAGCATTCTCGAGGGGGATTTTGGCGAAACGAGCAAAGACCTGCACGATGCGCTTGAAAGGCTGAATATCACCAACAACGCGCAGATTTCGTTGATAGAGGATCTCTTGAACGTGTCCCGCATCGAACGGGGGAAAATGGAATTTACCTATGCCGAGACCGACATTGTGAAATTAACGGAGATAAGCGTTCAGGTGCTCCTGCCGGCGGCTGTAACTAAAAACCTGAAATTGATTTTCAAAAAGCCCAGCGTGAAGATCCCGCTTCTGACCATCGATAAAGAGAAGGTCAGGCAAGTGATTAATAATTTGATCGATAACGCTATCAAATACACGAGGTCAGGGTCGGTGACGGTGGAGGTAAAGAAGACTTCCGGAGAAGTTCGAGTGAGTGTCGCCGATACCGGCAAGGGGATTCGTCCCGAGGAAGCGGGCAGGATTTTCGACAAGTTTGGACGGGCCAAAGACTCGAGCAATTACGCCGCTGGCCTTGGGCTTGGTCTCTTCGTGGCAAAAGTCATCATGGCCCAACACCACGGCAAGATCTGGGCCGAAAGCGCAGGCGAGGGCAAGGGTTCGAAATTCAGTATTGCTCTACCGATAGCATCAATTGACCAGAAGAGTACCACCTATGACCTCGTGACCCAGCGCGGCTAGAGGGCTAGATAGACATTTCAAGCTTGCTCAACACTTTGTCGAACAAGGTGTTGTTTTGATTGGGACGATTTGCTAGTATGAGCGGATATCAAGGAGGAACCATGAATCAGATGACCGACGCAACGTGGGAGATTCGCGACGTATTGCTTCCTACCGGGGTCCGGGCAACCATCAGGATCCAGGGTAAGAAAATTGTTGCAGTCGGCTTCACGAGCCTCTGCGACCGCTATCTTGACGGGAGCAATCTCGAGATCTATCCCGGTTTCCGGAACGTGCACGTGCATTTTCGACAGCCGGGTTGGGAATACAAGGAAACTTGGGCTACCGCAGTACCTGCCGCAATTGCCGGAGGATATACGCTGGTCTGCTCCATGCCCAATGCCAAGATACAGACGACTACACTGCAGGCACTCGAAGACAAAATAATCCTTGTCGGAGACCAGCCCATCGACAAACGATTTTGGTACGGCGCAACCAAGACCAACCACGCAGACTACAAGTATTTGCGAAGCTACGCTCAATGCTGCGGCGTCAAGCTCTATACGTCCTCAACGACAGGGGATATGAAAATCGTAGAGCGCGAGATTCAGCGCTATGTCATGGCCACCTGCGCTGATGCCAGAGTGCTTCTGGCAATACACGCGCAAGATGAAGAGCTTCGTCTTCGCAATCTTACGCGCCTTCAAGCCCAGCGGGAGCTCGTGATCGCTGACCACTGCAAGATTCAAGACACCGAAGTAGAGCTTCGGGCAGTGATCCAGGCGTTGGAATTGCAGAAAGAGACCAGATGCGCGATCTTGCTTTGTCACTTGTCAGCACCCGAATCGCTTGAGGCAGTGGACAGAGCGCGCCAAGCCGGACAGACAGGAATTTACGTGGAGACCTGCCCGCAATACCTCTTCCTCAATTCTGATTTTCTCAAAGGGGAATTTGCAGCGGGTTTCAAATGCAATCCGTCACTGCGAAGTCGCAAACAGATGAAAAGAATGTTCGAGCTTACTTGCCGTCCGGACATAGTAGATGTGATAAGTGATGATCATGCGCCGCACAATCTGGGTCAGGACAAAGGGATCGTTCGCCTACGCCCACTTGAAATTTCTCCAAGGCCATACGACGAAGTGGCCAGCGGCCTGCCCGGACTGCAAACCACGGGGCTCCTAGTCTACAACAGCATGGTTGCAAGCGGTAAAGTCAGTCGCTTCCATTTTGCGAATCTGATGTCCATCAACGCAGGCCGAATCCTGGGGCTGCCTCGCCCGGGGATTGACGTCGGAGCCGATGCAGACCTGGTGGCGATTGATCCGCAGGCGCGGCATGTATTTCGTCACTATGAGATGTTGAGCAAAGCAGGCTACACTCCGTACGATGGATTCGAGGGGAGTGGCAGGATTGCCTTTACTGTTGCGCAAGGAGCGCTCTATGGCGCGGAACTGAAATAGAGTTTCGCGCTTTTTTATTTGTCGCAAAACGTTTTTTTTGATAGTATGTTCTGTCAGCGGTTTAGTTTCTTCCGCTGAATATTGAAAAGGCGAAGAAGGGGAAATGAAAGAGAAAATTATAGTTGCTCTGGACGTATCAACTGTGGATGAGGCGTTGTCGCTAAGTTCACAGCTGAGTGACCACGTAGGCGGTTTCAAACTGGGATTCGAGTTTTTCTACTCAACGCTGGCCTCGCTTATGCTGGATCCCATGGTTGACGCGGTTACCAGCTTACACAAGGCTCGCCAGCTTTTTGAGCAGCTTGCCGGCCGGGTGTTTCTGGACGTCAAGTTCGAAGACATTCCGGAGACAGTGAAGAAAGCCGCCCGAACTCTTGCGAGGTTCCGACCCAAGTTCATCAATCTCCATGCGGCCGGCGGGAAGAAGATGATGCTGGCCGCAAAAGAAGGCCTTATTGAAGCTGGGCTTGGAGACATTCCTGTACTTGCAGTCACCGTTCTCACGAGCTTGGATTTCCAAGCACTCTTGGAGATAGGAGTTTGCAGCAGTTACGGCAATATGTCGGAAGGCGACGGAGTTGAGGAGATTCGAGCTCACGTCATTACGCGAGCCATGCTCGCGAAAAAGTGCGGTCTGGCCGGAGTGATTGCTTCTGCGCAGGAAGCTCCATTCATTAGACGGATGTGCGGTGACGACTTTCTGATAGTCACTCCAGGTATCCGAACCGCCTGGGCAACGTGGGCGGGCAGTGCCGATCAGGCACGAATACTCACGCCGCAACTGGCGATCGAGGGTGGGAGTGATTATTTGGTTATCGGACGACCGATTGTCGACACCCCGGAGTCGGAAGGTGGCCCCGTGGCAACAGTAAAGCGAATTGTAGCCGAGCTGTCGCAGTCCTATTAAGTTACTGGTGTTTGAAATAGGAGGTAAGATGCAGACACCCTCTGGTGCCGTTTACACTCACGATGACCTGGAGCTCTTGAAAGAAATGGCCACTAGCCATTTCATCACACTTAGCGACAAGCCCTACTTACTCAACTCGGGAATCGAGTCGCGCTTCTATGTGCATGGCCGACAGGATCTCACCGACCATCCGCGGCTCGTCTGGATGGTGGGTGAGAAGATCGCCACGCTGATTGCGAAGCAAACCCTGCGAGCTGATGGCCAGCCTTGTCTCATAGGCATCCCGACTGTCGGCAATTCCTTTGCCCAGGCCGCCAGCATGGTTGCATTTCGAGAAGGCATCGAGATGCCCAATGGCAAGAGGTTGTGCTATCGAGTCATGCGCGAAGTTCGCAAGGACCACGGTCCCCACAGAGGCTGGGTCAATGGCGAGCCCGACTCTGGGCAAACCTACTGGCTGGTAGACAACACGCTGACTGACGGGAAATCCAAGCTTGCAGCTACCGCTAAACTCCGACAGGATAAGTATCCCTGCGGGTCCGATCACCCGGACACGTACCCTTGTCTTATCTGGATTGATCGCCAGCAGGGAGGCTTGGAGAAATTGAAGGCGGCGGGATTCACAAGGCTTGTTGTGGCCTACAATCTTCTCGATGTTGTCTACGCGTATGCCGAGCTGAGGTTATGGGCCAGAAAGTCAGTAAGAATGGTTGCAGAAGAGATTCGTCAGCACAAGCTTCTGGGCAAATGAAGTGCAAGGCGATCGCAATTGCGAATTCGCCTTTTTTTCTTGGCAAAATGAGAAAATTATCTTATAATTAGTTTGTCGGGAGGATTTTTATTTATATTTTTAGATGAAGCCGACAAAAACTCTCAATATTATTTTTTTCGGGCCCCAAGGCTCAGGTAAGGGCACTCAAGCGAAGCTGCTGGCAGCAAGACTGGGGCTGCGTCATCTGTCTTCGGGTGAAGCGCTGCGGCAAACAGCAAAGCAGAAGACGCCGCTGGGGCGCTATCTGGCGCGCCAGTTGCCGACCGGCACCCTTACCCCGGTTCCCAAGCTTTTACGGGTTTTCGAAACACATATCAGAAGAATTCCTGTCACGCAGGGTATAATTTTTGACGGTTTCGCGAGGCAAATAAGCGAAACTAGGATTTTTCTTCGTAGGCTCAAAGCCATGGGTCGGAACCTAGACCTGGCCATAATGATCGGAATTGTAAGTTCAGAGACAATCAGACGTCTTAATAAAAGAGTACAGTGTGATAACTGCAGTAGGATTTTCATAGTAGGCGGTAAAATCAAAGCAGGTGCGCGTTGTCCCATCTGCGGAGGCACTCTAATACATCGCCTAGATGACACCCCAGAGGCAATTCGAAAGCGACTGAAGATGTACCGCAAACGGACTATTCCGGTCATAAGGTTTTTCAAAAAGCAAAGGATCTTGGAATTGGTTTCAGGCCAGCACGGTATTTCAAAGGTTCACGCAAATATCCTCAAAGTACTTAAGCGAAGGGGATTAGCGAAATAATACAAATTTTTTGGTCAACATATATTCACCCGATGAAATTAAGTTGCTGCAAAAGAGCGGTGCCATCCTCTCGCGCGCTCTCCATGCCGTTGCAGCGAGCGCGGTAGTTGGCATAACTACTTTGAAGCTTGACGCGCTCGCAGAGCGTTCGATCCGCGCGGAAGGGGGCGCCCCGGCTTTCTTGGGCTATCACGAGAAGGACATGCGTCCGTATCCAGCCTCTCTTTGCACCTCTATTAACGAGGAGTTGGTACATTGCATACCGAGTCGCGGGCGAACACTCAAGTCAGGCGATATCGTGGGCCTTGATCTCGGGGTCGAGTACAAAGGTTTCATTACTGACATGGCAATTACGGTTGCAGTCGGGCCGATTGAACTCCGTATCCAGAAGTTGCTCGACGTGACGCAAGAGTGTCTTGCGCGCGCGATCGCGATCGCTCGTCCAGGAGCCACCACCGGGGATATCGGGCACGCAGTTCAGGGTTACGCTGAGTCCCAGGGGTTTGGCGTAATTAGGGATTTGGTCGGTCATGGCGTCGGCCGTGCAGTCCATGAAGACCCCAAGGTCCCAAACTACGGCAATCCAGGTGAGGGGTTGGCTTTGCGTGAGGGCATGGTGCTTGCGATTGAGCCGATGATTTCAATGGGTGGTTTTCGAATCAAAATGTTATCCGATGGGTGGGGGATTGCTATGGCCGATGGCAGCCTCTGCGCGCATTTTGAAAAAACGGTAGCAATCACGGATCTAGGCAGCTTAGTATTGACGCCTTAAATGCCCAAGACGTCAAGGCTATTTTCAAGTTAAAAGCACCATTCCACAGAAGTGAGACGCGTGTATTAACTGATTAGTTCATTTTGCCTGATAGATGAAAACCTGTTATACTGACGTCTGCAAATAAACTTCGATGAAAGAAAAAAATACTAAAATAAGCCTTTCAAAGGTGACGTCCAAGAAAACCGACGATCGTCCGCCCGAATCGCTGGACAGCGACATTGTTGAACAAGGACACGTGAAAAAAGGAGCCCCAGAAGAAGCGTCTGTCATACAGAAAGACGTTCTCGACCCAGGGTTGCTTGACGATTTGGACTTGCATAAAAAATTCCAGTCTACTCGTAGTTCGATCGTTGTCGTTGCGGCTATAGTTAGCCTTGTTGTGGGTACGATCTCAGGCATGGCTGGCGGGCGCTATTTAGGACCGTGGCTGGATGCTCGACTCGGTATTGCTCAAACGCAGTTTTCGGGGACGGAAATCAGGCGAGTGGAGCTTGATGAGAACTCTGCGATCATTCAAGTAGTGAAGGAAGCCAATCCTGCAGTCGTATCTATCATCATCAGCAAAGATTTACCGAAAGTTCAACAGTATTTTTTTGATCCATTCGGAGATTTTTTCGGCAGTACCCCGAGTGCCGGATCTGGCGGGACAGAAAAACAGCAGGTCGGTGCTGGGAGTGGTTTCATAGTTTCTTCGGACGGTCTTATCCTGACCAACAAGCATGTAGTGGCAGACCAGCAGGCTGAATACACGGTGATCACGAGTGACGGCAAGAAATATATCGCGAAGGTTCTCGCCCGCGATCCTCTCAATGACTTAGCAGTAGTAAAGATTGACGCTACGAATCTAGCGACCCTGCAATTTGGCAGTTCTGATTCGGTTGAGCTCGGCCAGCGCGTGATTGCGATTGGCAACGCTCTGGGGGAATTTTCCAACACCGTCACCACAGGCGTTATCTCCGGTAAAGGTCGCACTATCTCCGCTGGAAACGGATCGGGAACAGTGGAAGAATTGCAAGCAGTAATCCAAACTGACGCGGCAATCAATCCGGGTAATTCCGGCGGCCCCCTTCTAAACTTGGCTGGACAGGTGGTCGGCGTCAATACGGCAATAGACAGTTTCGGACAAGCGGTCGGGTTTGCAATTCCCTCAGATGAGGGCAAGAAGGTCGTAGAGGATGTACAGAAATATGGAAAGGTCCTTCGCCCTTTCATTGGGGTCCGTTACGTAATTTTAACGCCTGAATCAGCGAAAGCCCAGGGGATCTCGGCTGACCACGGAGCCTTGATTATCCGAGGGGATACGTCTGCCGATGTGGCGATTGTCCCGGGAAGCCCCGCACAGAAGGCGGGACTTGCGGAAGGCGATGTGATCTTAGAGATCAATGGCGAGCAGATTACGAGCGACCATCCCGTAAGTTCAGCAATACGCTCTTTGAAGCCCGGGACGCAGATAATTTTGAAGATCCTCAAGGGAGGCAAAGATACGAAAGAAGTGCTATTGACCTTGGGTGAAGCATCGGGGGATAAATAAAGCATGGGCAGGATCATGGCTTTAGACTACGGGAGCAAAAGAATCGGCGTTGCGATATCTGACCCTACTGGTACGATCGTAAGCACGCCAGAGCCGCCCGTGGAGTCCGGCGACCAGCTAATTACAAGTATTAGGAAGCTAGTTAAGCATTACGAAGTATCGAGACTTATCATAGGCATGCCTTGGAGTCTGTCAGGGAATAAGACTGAATCGACAAAAGCAGCGCTTGAATTTCAACGCCGTTTGCAGGCAGAGTTTGCTTTCCCAATTTCGGCAGTCGACGAACGCTACACAACGCGGCAGGCAAAATCAGACTTATCCGCATCAAAAGAACAAGACCGATCGAAGTCTCAAATAGACAATCAATCTGCACGCATACTTTTGGAAAACTATTTGTCACATTCTGATTTTAAAAACTAATCATTAAAACAAAAACACCATGTCCGTCGAAGTGTTTCCTAAAGCCTATAGGATTATGATCTGGGTTATTTCGACTGCCCTGATTTTTCTTATAGTGTTGACCGGGTTCATCGCGTCGCAGGTTGCTTCTATCGACAAAGAAGTGCAACAGCTTCGTTCCACCGGCTACTAAACTTCATTCAATATTGAATATTGGAGCGAAAGCTCAGTCCGCCAGTCGCTGCATCTTAATATGTCAGAATTCAGGCAAGACATTGTAACCAAAGAATGGGTCTTGATCGCTCCTTCCCGGTCAGGGCGGCCGAACGAATTTCACACGGAAGAAGCAACGCCTGCCGATCTTCCCGAGGTGCTTGAAAGTTGTGTTTTCTGTCCTGGATCCGAAGCCCAAACACCTGCCCCGATCGCTACGTATCCGAGCTTGGGTGCTTGGAAGATTCGCGTCGTACCCAATAAATTCGGCGTCCTCACCCTTGAGCAGCAAGTTCCGAAGAGGGATTTTTATGTGCGCTTGCCGGGCATAGGGTCGCACGAGGTCATTATTACGCGTCCGCACAATCGTCCGGTCGCGCTCTTAGCAGTAGAGGATGTTGATCTGATGCTTCAAGTTTATATCGACCGGATCAACGAACTAGAAAAACACGAATCAGTTAAATACGTCCATATCATACAAAATCACGGGAAGCTTGGCGGCGCTTCACTCACACACCCACACTCGCAGGTTTTTGCGATGCCTTTTTTGGGTCCGCATATTCAGCAAGAGCTGCGTGGGTCCTCATCACACTATGACATCTTCGACCAATGCCTTTACTGCGAAATACTGCGTCACGAGCGGAGCGGTAAGAGGCGCCTAATATTCGAGACGGCGCATTTCGTGGTAATATGTCCGTTCGAGAGCAAGATGGCTTACCAGATGCGGATCATGCCGAAGCGGCATGAAGCGAATTTTAATCACATTACACGCGAAGAAAGACAGGATCTCGCTGCTGTGCTGAAATCATCCCTCCGCCTGCTCCACGATAAGCTTAAGAACCCATCGTATAATTTCTATTTGCACACGATGCCCTTTCTACGGAGCAAAAACGTGAATCATAACGAAGAAGCGTATCATTGGCATCTTGTGATCTTGCCGCGGATCAATATCTGGGCTGGCCTGGAGCTGGGGACTGAGATTTACGTTAATACGATACCGCCGGAACAGGCAGCGGAGTATCTTCGCGGCGGATCCACATGAAAAAGTACATCATAGGTAACTGGAAGATGAACCCTTCCACGTTCGCCGAAGCTGATCGCCTCGCATCTCGCATACAGATGCTAAACCGCGGATCAGCCGAAGTAGTCTTGTGCCCGCCAGTATATTTTTTGGCGCAGCTCTCGAAGAAATTTCCGCAGCTCTTCTGGGGCGCGCAAGATTGCTTCTGGGAAGCTTCTGGCGCATACACAGGAGAGATTTCGAGCGAGTATATCCGCACTCACGGAGCCGCGTTCGTTCTGCTCGGACACTCAGAGAGGCGCATGTATCTTGAGGAATCAGACGAAATGGTCGCGAAAAAACTTCGTCATGTGTTAAAGAGAAAATTGACCCCGGTGCTTTGTGTCGGCGGTGGTGAGGGGTTGCGCGAACCCGAGCAATGTCTGGCAGCGGCTAGAATCCAGCTGACAACAGCAGTGCGGGGAATACCGGGTAAGATTCTGGCAGGAGGGCGGATTATTATTGCCTACGAGCCTACCTGGGCGATAGGAACAGGCCGTCCTGCGACAAGTAAGCATATCGCCGCTGCGGCATCGTTGATACGAGAGCAAATAAGCTCACATTATGGTACAATAATTGCGGATGGAACCCCGGTACTCTACGGGGGGTCGGTGAATGCCAGCATCGTGCCGAAATTAAAGAAAAAATCCAATCTCCAGGGTTATCTGGTGGGCGGTGCGAGTCTAAACGCTTTAGAATTTTCTAAAATAATCGAATTGAGTTAGTGACGCTGCAGTTTTTGCAGCATTGGGTGCAAGGGGTAGCTTCAAGAAAAAGCAAAACATAAGACATGATTTACATCGCTGCATCGAGAAACGGCTATAGATTGAAAGAAGAAATGCTGGAGTACCTCAAACTTCGTGGGTATAAGGTGGAGGATTGGGGGCCGGACAATGACACATTGGTGGAGTATCCTGATCTTGCCAGATTGGTTGCCGAGAAAGTCGCGGGGAATCACTACTCCCGAGGAATTCTCTTCTCTGGAAAAGGGACGGGCATGTGCATCGCGGCCAACAAAGTCAAGAATGTGAGCGCTGCCGTTGTATTCACGCCTTCGCTGGCTGAGAAAACCAGGCTTGAGGACAACAGCAACGTGCTGTGTTTGCCCAGTCTGTATATTTCCTCTGACGTCGCGAAAGAAATCATCGCGACGTGGCTATCAACCTCTTTCTCGGGTTCAGATTATAACGTCCGCTGCATAAAAAAAATTCGAAAAATGGAAAACGATGCCTAAGAGTCGACTTGACGTCATCACAATCGGCGACTGTACGCTCGATCATTACTTGAAGCTTGACGAAGGCCTGTTGCTGAAAGGATCGGGCAGCCGCAGCGGCCGGCTCGTCTTGGCATATTCTCAGAAAACTCCCGTTTCTGAGTTTCTATTTTTCCCCGGGGGAAATGCGCTGAACACCGCCGTGGGTTTTTCCCGTCTTGGATTGAAAACTGCAATTCACACTTATCTCGGCGCGGGACATGACGGCGAGTATCTGTATGACAGGATCCTTAAAGAAAAAGTTGACCCGCGTTTTGTCGTTCGCTCAAAGGATCTGGAAACTGACAAAAGCGTAATACTCGTCACGCACGGGGATAGGACGGTCTTAAGTTTCCATTCCCAGAAGCCTTACCGGTTGCCGTCTATGAGGGCTAGCTGGTTGTATCTGACCTCACTAGGGGCAGGTTATGAGACTTTGTATCAGCAGGTTTCGGCTTTCATTAAGAAGGCGCGAGTAAGGTTGGCTTACAACCCCGGCTCTCGTCAATTGTACGATTCCATCGCCTCTGTCCGGCGTATGGTCGCAACCTGCGATCTGCTTTTCGTTAATCTTGAAGAGGCACAGGTGATTACCGGCAAAAAGGCTAAAGACCTTAAGCTTCAGCTTGCGAGCCTGCATAGACTTGGCGCCAAGAAAATTATCGTGACCCTGGGGCCCAGAGGAGCTTCCTGTTTTGATGGTACAAAGTTTTGGAGAGTAGGAGCATTCCCGGCCCGTCGCGTTGATGCGACCGGAGCGGGGGACTCGTTCGCTGCAGGAACTTGCGCCGCCCTCATTCGTCGCCGGCCCATCCAAGAGGCTGTCTTATGGGGCTCGGTGAACGCAGCTTCAGAGATAAGCCAAGTTGGGGTTCAAAACGGTCTGCTGTCACGGGCCCGGATCGAGCTTCAACTGCGCAGGCACCCAAGTTTTCGAGCTAGAAGTTTGTAGGATGAATTTTTTCAGCAAGCTCTCCTCGGTCAGTCCGAGGAATTTGTTTTATCAGAAGATTCATAGTATAATAAATCGAAAAGTTTAAACAATATTTTAGAAACAAAATCAAAAAATATGGCAAAAATTAGGGTCGGGATCAACGGTTTCGGGAGGATTGGGCGGACGGCGTTTAAGATCGTCTCCAAAAAACCCTCAATGGAGGTAGTGGGGATCAATGATTTGCTGGACACTCAAACACTTGCGCACCTTTTAAAATATGACACGGTTTACGGCCGTTTTGATCTCCCTGTTGATCAAGATGGTAAGAATTTGATCGTGAATAAACGGAAGATTCCGGTTACAGCCTTCAAAGATCCCACGCTTTTGCCATGGAAATCTCTTAAGGCAGATGTAGTGCTTGAATGTACCGGGCGGTATACGAAGGATGGCGAAGCCGCCGCTCACATAAAAGCGGGCGCTGGGAGAGTAATCGTATCTGCCCCGGTACACGGAGGCGGCATCGAGACCTTCTTGCTTGGAGTGAACGATAAGAAGTACTCGGGCCAACAGGTGATCTCCAATGCCTCCTGTACTACCAATTGCGTGTCGCCGGTAGCCGCTGTTCTGCAGAATAAATTCGGCATCGTCAAAGGTATGATGACGACTATTCATGCTTATACTGCAGAGCAGAATCTGGTTGACGGCCCACCTCCGGCGCTCAAGCGTGACTTGCGACGAGCCCGGGCGGCTGCAGCCAACATCATCCCGACTACGAGCGGGGTGGCAGACGCAATGCAGGCAGTGTTACCGGAGCTTTCAGGGAAGTTCGACGGTTTGGCGCTTCGGGTGCCCGTGTTGACGGGGTCTATTTCCGATTTTACCGTTCTTGTGTCCCGCAAGACTTCTATTGAGGAAGTGAACCTGGCATTTCTGGAATACTCCCGTAACCCCATGTATAAACATATTTTGGAAGTGACTAACGATCCGATCGTTTCTTCGGACGTAATAGGCAACACACATTCCGCGATCGTGGATCTTGGCCTCACGCGCGTACTCGATGGCGATCTAGTCAAGGTCTTTGCCTGGTATGACAATGAATGGGGGTACGCGAGCCGGCTCGTCGAAGAAGTTGAACTTGTGATGAAGAGTTAAGGTAAAGTTTTAAAACCGTAAACAAATAAATACAAATACCGAACAATTTTCCAAAAACATAAAAAGCCATCTTGGATGGATGGGTTTGGTATGTGTCGCCTTGATCGTGATTGCCGCGAGCGCGCTTGTGGTTCTGCAGCATCGGTCAGAATCTTTGCGCGAATCTGTCAGTCAATTAAATACAGTGTCCGAGTGGCAGACATATCGCAACACCAGCCTTGGATTTGAAATTCGCCATCCTGTCGATTGGGCGGTGACCGCGGGAGAGTCAGGGAGCGAAGCATGGCTCATTGAGAATGGCAGCAACTCGACATCACGCGGGGAGATCTATATCAGTGTTCAGAAAAATATCGATTCACTTTCGCTGGTAAAGCTATCGCAATCCGAAAAAGACCGGGAAGGCGGGTATAGTATTTTGAAATCGTATTATGACCCGGACAAGCAAATCGAAATCGACGGGGAAACTGCAATTCAGATGCGCATACTCAAGCCTGACACTCCGCCGATGGTCTACGATAAAACATGGGTTGGGACGCTCGTCAAGACAACGGTTTTCGTCTCCAGCGGCAACATTTTCACTATACAACTGACCTCGCCCCGCGATGCTGAAAAGAACGAGAAATTATACGATCAGGTCCTCGCGACCTTCAAATTCATTAGTCAGCAAGCCACGACCGATATAGCAGGTTGGAAAACTTATCGGAATGAAATAGATGGATTTGAAATACAGTATCCGGCGACGGCTGTCACAACAACACAGAATACTGTCAACCATTTGGCGGTTGCCACGAATAAGCAGTGTGTGTCTATAAGTCCTTATAATAGTGGAAACGAATACGTAGGTTGCCAGGAGATAGAGGCGTGGACAGATCAGGTGAAGGCCAATTTCGAAGGCGGCACGACTAGGGTCTTGTTGGATTCCTGGGCAGGGGAAGAGTATAACTTCACAACGCCGCAAGATTATATGATCAATGATGTTCGTATACACATACCCCAGGGTGAACTCTATGCACAGGTTTTTCGTGGAGGCACGTGGTATAAGGTTCATCTTCGCTATCATTTAGATGAGCAGCAAAAAGGAGAGGAGCTTTTTAATCAAATCATATCTACCTTCAAATTCACAAAGTAGATGAATCTTCCCTCCCTCAAGAAAGCAAATGTTAAGAATAAGGCCATCCTTGTGCGGACGGATTTTGACGTCCCGATGACGAAGGGATTGGATGGTCTGGAAGTGAAGGATGATTTCCGCCTGCAGCGCTCGATTGAGACCATCCGGTATCTAATTGATCAAGACTGCAAGGTTGTCTTGCTTTCCAAGCTTGGTCGGCCCAAGGGCCAGGACCCGAAGTTATCCCTGAAGCCGGTTGCGCAGAAAGTGGCCGAGCTTTTGCGATATGGATTTTTTCCCGTAGCTCCGCGAGCGCGAAAGTTGCCCGAACACGACATACCCCGCATGTATTTTCTCGAGGGTAGCCCCATTGCTTCTCGGGTGGAAGCGTTCCTTCCGTCAATAGTCAAAAAGGACATTGTATGTTTGGATAATCTTTTGTTTGAGGGCGGGGAGAAAGAGGGAGACTTGGATTTTGCCAAAAAACTGTCCCAATACGGGGAAATTTATGTTAACGACAGCTTCGCAACGGCTCACCGAGAGTACGCCTCTGTAGTCGCCCTGCCGGGACTGCTGCCTCACTATGCCGGGTTGAACTTCGAACAAGAAATCAAAACGCTTTCGCTTGTGCTCGATCGGCCCAAGCGCCCTTATATCGCCATGATCGGCGGCGTCAAGCTGGGGGAAAAACTAGACGGTCTCGAAGGCATGATCGAGCATGCCGACCGTGTACTCCTGGGTGGAGGATTGGCGACTTTATTTTTTGCGGTGTTAGACTACCAGACTGGCAAGTCAATACTCGAGGGCGGCAGCGTGTCCGATGCACGCGAGATCTGGAGAAATTATAAAGACAAGATAGTCCTGCCCAAAGACGTCGTTGTCGCCAGAAGCCTGAAACAGGCCGGAACCGCGAGAGTTTCGGCTCCGCACAGCATTTCACCCGGGGAAATGATACTCGATATTGGACCCGAGACAATACGCTCTTATAGCGAGTTTATAAAGCAAGGGAGGACTTTGGTATGGAGCGGACCGATGGGCATGTTTGAAGTTGATGCTTTCGCGCACGGAACCAAAGCGCTCGGACGACTGTTCGCTTCGCGATGCCGGGGTATCGCGTTCGGGGTGGCAGGTGGCGGCAATACACTCGATGCTCTCGACCGGATAAAAATGGGACAATACATCGACTTTCTGTCTTGCGGAGGCAGCGCCATGCTTCAGTTCTTAGGTCGCGAGACGATGCCGGCGATCGAGGCTTTGACTCAATAAGCCCATGGCATTAAAAAGCGCGAAAATAAAATCATTGCACGCCCTGGAGATTCTCGACTCTCGGGGAATTCCTACCCTGGAAGTCTCGGTTGTTTTATACGATGGTACAGTCGGGTGCGCTAGCGTTCCGGCGGGTACGTCCTCGGGCTCACACGAGGCTTATGAGCTCCGTGATCATGATGAGAAGCGCTATCGCGGTCAGGGGATGATGCGGGCGATTGAGTCAGTGGAGAAGAAGATTTTTCGACACGTAGAAGGCATGGTCGTAGATTCCCAACAGGAAATCGACAAGGCCATCGTCTCTGCTGATCCCGATCCTCAGAAATCACACATTGGTTCAAATGCCGCGCTCGGCGTGTCTTTAGCCTGCGCTCGCGCCGCGGCTACAGTTTCCGGCCTGCCACTATATCGATATATTAGAGAAGCCTACCAGATGCCCGACACCCGGTATCGGCTGCCACAGCCTATGTTCAATCTTTTAAACGGCGGAGCTCACGCAGATTCGGGCATGGACATCCAAGAATTCATGTTGGTGCCGCAAGCGGCTTCTTTTGCCGAGTCAGTCCGATGGGCTGCGGAGACTTTCGCCGAACTTAAGGATATTCTCGCATCCCGTGGACTTGCAGTCGGAGTCGGGTTGGAAGGCGGATTCTCTCCCGGGTTGAGCGGCAATCGGGAAGCCCTCAATGTGCTCGCGCAAGCAATACAGAGGGTGAGCCTGCCCGCTGATTCTGCGCGGATCGCGCTTGACGTGGCTGCGACCCTGCTCACTCGGGGTGGGCAGGCCGGTGAATATTTTTTCAAGCGGGAAAAAGCGTCTTTTTCCCGCGACCAGCTGATTGCCTGGTACGCTGAATTGGCAAAAACTTACCCGATCCTTTCTATCGAAGACGGTCTGGGGGAGGACGACTGGGCAGGTTGGCAGATTCTCTGTAAGCGCTTGCGAGATACCATACTCGTGGTAGGAGATGATTTGACCGTGACCAGTACGCAGAGGCTTCAGAAGGCGATTGATACCCAGGCCATCAGTGCACTCATCATCAAGCCCAATCAGGTCGGAACATTGTCTCAGACAATAGCCTGCGCACAACTCGCGCACCAACACGGCATAAAGCGCATCGTGTCGCATCGGTCAGGCGACACGCCTGATACTTTCATTGCTGATCTTGCCGTCGCTTTGGGTGCCGAGTATATCAAGGCAGGCTCGGTCACGCGCGGTGAGAGGGTCGCCAAATACAATAGACTGCTGCAGATTGAGAAAGAGTTATCTATATAAGTTTTATTTTTTCCCCAATGGAGAAGAAAAAATTAGTCGTTCTCACAGTTTTGGATGGTTGGGGGATAGCTCCTCCCGGCGACGGGAATGCCATCGCATCCGCAAAAAAAACAAATTATAATCGTTTTCTCAAGGATTTCCCAACAAGCCAACTTTCTGCCTCGGGACGCGATGTCGGGTTGAAAGAGGACGAACCGGGTAATTCGGAAGCGGGTCATGAAAATATGGGCGCCGGGCGGACAATTGAACAAGATAAAATCCTAATTTCGGAAAGCATCCGGGACGGTACTTTCTTCAAAAACGCAGCTTTCGTGGAAGCGCTTAATCACGCGAAGAAAAATCGTAGTTCCGTGCACCTGATCGGCTTGTTGTCGGACGAGCGTTCGGGACATGTCGAGCCTGAACACGCCGAGGCGCTATTGTTGTTTTTCAAACGAAATAATTTCGAGAGAGTTTACCTCCATATTCTCACTGATGGTAGAGATACTCCTCCAAAATCAGCTGAACAATTCCTTAAACGGATGATTCTGGCTATGAATAGCATCGGGATTGGAACTGTAGTGACGGTTGCCGGAAGATACTATGCCATGGATCGCGCTCATAATTATTCCCGGGTCTGGCGAGCGTATGAGGCCATGGTATACGGACGAGGACGGGTAGCCGAGAATGCGTATCAGGCGATCCAGAAGGCTTATAATCGAGGCGAGACCGACGAATTTATTGCTCCCACTGTTATTCCTCAGCCTCGGAAAACCGGGGGATCTGCGCCTGTTACCATCAAGGAAGGCGATTCGGTCATCTTCTACAATCTTCGCTCTGATCGGGCTCGACAGCTGACCCGTGTCTTCCTGCAGCCCGATTTCATCGATGGGGAGGCGGGAGAAGTGTGGGAATTTAAAAAATTCGAAGATTTATTTTTCGTCACTATGACTGAATTCTCAAGCGATTTCCCCGCGCTTATCGCTTATCCGACGCGGTTAGTATTCAATTGCCTGCCGGCTTATTTGGAGAAATTCAACGATGTTCATCAGCTCTATATTTCGGAATCGGAAAAATTCGCACACGTAACGTATTTTTTCCACGGCAATACTAATCGCGTTTTCCGTAACGAAAAGCGGGTGAGGATTGATTCCCGACCCGTTGCCACCTTTGATCTGGAACCAAAAATGAGCGCCCCCGAGATTACTGATCAGCTCGTCGACAACTTGCGTACAGGTTTGTACAATTTTTGCCTGGTCAATTTTCCTAATGCGGACATGTTGGGTCATACAGGAGACATCAAGGCCGCGAAACTAGGGATTCAAGAGATCGACAAGCAACTCGGGCGTTTATGGGAAGCGGTGAGGGCCCAGCGCGGCGCAATGATTATCACCGGCGACCATGGTAACGCAGAAGAGATGATCGACCCTCATACAAAAGAGCAGCTCCAAGAACATTCTCGTAATCCAGTGCCGTTCATATTGTTAGATGAGAACCTTCGCGGCCAATCCGTAAATTTGCGAACCGGGACACTACGGGATATCGCGCCAACAGTGTTGGACTTAATGGGTCTTTCAAAGCCGAAAGAGATGCTTGGCGTTAGCCTCTTGCGGCACTAGCGAAATCTTATGAAACTAGTTTTCAAAAAAATACTCCTCATCGTGCTGGACGGATTTGGCGTCGCATCAGCGACTCCGGGTAATGCAATTTGTCGCGCGTCAGCTTCAACCTTCGATTCACTCGTGAACCGCTATCCGTCGTTGACCCTGCAAGCAGCGGGACCGAATGTGGGATTGCCCTGGGGAGAGCCGGGGAATTCAGAAGTAGGTCACATGTGTTTGGGTGCTGGCAGGATAGTGCTTCAAGACTTACCGAGAATCGATCGCGAGATAACGTCTGGATCATTTTTCAAAAACGAGGCCCTTATAAGCGCGATAGAACATGCACTGACCAACCATTCAGCTCTCCACCTGATTGGCTTGTTGGGTTCAGGGGGCGTTCATGCGTCCCAATTGCACCTCTATGCTCTTCTTGATCTGGCGGTGTCGAAGGGATTGAAGGAAATATACATTCACGCCATCACTGATGGGCGTGACACTCCTCAGGACTCCGGTAGAGAAGCGGTCAAGGAATTGGAGAAGAAAATTTTGCAAAACGGCGGCGGAAGAATCGCCTCTGTCACGGGAAGATTTTTCGCAATGGATCGGGCGCAACATTGGGATTTAACCGAACTGGCATTCCGAGCCATGGTTTTAGGCCAAGCACAGACAGCCAGCTCAGCGCTTGGGGCAGTAGATGAGTATTATCGCGTTTCAGTCTTCGACGAGACGATTCCTCCCACCCTGATTGTCCCTCCCGGAACCCAGCCTATTGGTATCAAGAGCTCTGACTCGGTCATCTGCTTCAATTTCCGCGCCGACCGCATGATCCAGTTGACGACAGCCTTAACCGATCCCTCCAGGTGCAAATTTTCCACGGCTTATCCACGTATTCTCAATATTGAAGTTGTGACGATGACAGAGTATAGTCGGGATTTGGAAGTCAAAGTGGCTTTTCCAAAGATCGTAGTACCCGAAACTATCAGTGAGGTGCTTGCTGCAAAAAGCCTGAAACAGTACCATGTTTCAGAGACAGAAAAATTCCCGCACGTGACTTATTTTTTCAGCAATGGCCGGGAAGAGCCAGGCACGGGGGAAGTTTGGGATAAGGTGTCCTCCAACACTTTGTACGAAGAACGTTATCAGAATGTTCCGCAGATGTCCGCACCCGAGCTCACTCAGAGGCTCATAGAGGCGATCGATAAAGATTTTGATTTTTATCTCCTCAATTTTGCGAACCCCGACATGGTCGGGCACACAGGGAATCTTACCGCTTCAATCGCGGCAGTAAAGGCGATTGACGAATGCCTGCGGAGAATTTACCAAGTGACCGAGAAGCATCCGGAGCTTCTGATAATGATTACCGCGGATCACGGGAACATAGAGGAAGTACATGAAGTGCATAGCGGGAGAATCCATAAGTCGCACACCACCAATCCGGTGCCGCTGCTCTTGATTGGCCGGGGACTCGAACTACCCCGACCCCGGAAGCCTGGCTATCTCTATCTGGCAACTCAAGTTCCGGAAGGACTATTGTCCGACGTAGCACCTACCTTGCTTGATATCATGCACCTTCCTAAACCCCAGCAAATGACCGGTATCAGCCTGCTGCCGACCTTGATTCGCCAGTTGAGGAAGCCGCAGTAAGCAACAGCGAGTGTGATATACTATAAGCATCACGCCTTTCAAACTTGAATGAAATAAAAATCAACTCCATGCCCGAAGAAAAAAACAGTCAGCCAAAAGAAAAAGAGGAGAGTACTACTGAGGTACTACTAAGCGAAGATACTTTGTATAATGCTCCCGAACTTTTCGCCCGAAATGCGAGGGCATCAGATTTCGAGGCTCTATATCGGCGTGCTGAAGCAGACCCTGAAGGCTTCTGGGCGGATTTTGCCTCCGAACTTCCTTGGAAGAAAAAGTGGAAGAAGGTTCTCGATGATTCCAAGAAACCCTTCTATAGCTGGTTCGCGGGAGGTAAAACCAATTTGTATACTGCCGCCGTCGAGCGCCATCAGGCGACCGCGGTCAAGGACAAGGCCGCATTCATTTGGGAAGGGGAGAACGGCGATACAAGGACAATCACATATGGGCAGCTCCACGAGACGGTAAACAAGTTTTCTGCTGGCTTAAGATCGCTTAATCTCAACAAAGGCGATCGCGTTGCGATTTATATGCCTAATATACCGGAAGTTGCGGTCGCCATGCTCGCATGCGTCAAGATGGGAATCGTCCACTCTGTCGTGTACGCTGGTTTTTCTGCTCAGGCGATACAGAAGCGCGTAGAAGATGCCGAAGCCAAGGTGATAATCACGACAGACGGCAGTTTCCGAAGAGGAAAGACCCTATCGCTTAAGGAAGTGGTTGATCAAGCTCTGTCAGCCGGTTGTCCTTCAATCCAGCACTCAATCATTGTCCAGCATGCTAAAAACCCAGTGACAATGAAGGAAGGACGGGACCTATGGTACCACGAGTTGATCGCACAAGACCTGCCCGTACCCGATACGGAAGTGATGGACTCTGAGGACCCGGCTTTCATTCTATACACTTCCGGAACAACAGGTACTCCTAAGGGCGTCGTTCACTCTCACGGAGGATATATGGTTGGCGTTTACACGACACTTAAGCTCGTATTCGATCTTCGGGAAAGTGATGTCTACTGGTGCACCGCTGACCCGGGCTGGATCACGGGACATAGTTATATCGTCTACGGACCGCTGATGAACGGCGTTACTTCGCTTCTATTTGAGGGAGTTCCGGATTACCCGAAAACAGACAGGATTTGGGAGATGGTTGAGCGCCACCATGTGACCATTCTATATACTGCGCCTACCTTGATTCGAATGATGGCGAAGTATGGAGAGGCAGGCGTCAAGGCTCACGACTTGTCGTGTCTTAGGCTCCTGGGTTCTGTGGGAGAGCCCATTAATCCCAAGGCGTGGCTATGGTATTACGAGCATGTGGGCAACAAACGCTGCCCGATCATGGATACCTGGTGGCAAACGGAAACAGGCATGTTCATGATTTGCCCGCTCCCCCCTGTGCCTCTGAAAGCTGGGTCGGCGTACAAGCCTTTCCCCGGAATAATAGCAGATGTCGTCGACAAAACCGGCAAGTCGGTGCCTCCTGGCAAGGGGGGGTTCTTGGTCATAAAGAATTCATGGCCAGCACAGCTTAAAACATTGTTTCGGAACCCGCAGCGTTATCTGGAGACTTATTTTGAGAAGATACCCGGAGTGTACCTTACTGGGGACATGGCTAGACGCGACAAAGATGGATATTTCTGGATCCAAGGACGGTCCGACGATGTGCTTAAGATAGCGGGTCATAGACTCAGCAACGCCGAGATTGAGAGCGCTATAGTGTCACATCCAGCAGTATCTGAAGCCGGCGTCATTGGGAAGCCGGATCCGGTGAAGGGCGAGGTGGCGAAAGCATTCGTAATCTTAAAGTCCGGCTTTGCGCCATCCCCTGAATTGTCGCAAGAAATTCGTCAGCATATTCGCAAGACAATCGGACCTCTGGCCGTGACCGATGAGGTTGTTTTTGTCAGCAAGTTGCCGAAGACTCGGAGCGGTAAGATCATGCGGCGCGTTTTGCGCGCTCAAGAACTGGGTGAGGATCCGGGCGATACATCGACACTTGAAGACTAGGTAAAACTCGAGTAAATATGAAAACATCTAAGATTCTCATCGTTTTTCTGTTACTTCTCGTCATAGCGGCAGGAGTCTGGGCGGCTTGGTTTTTTTTCGCACCGACGCGTGTCATAAAATTTCAAGCGGGTACCGTATTTGAGCGTTCCGGACTTCGCGTCCAAGCTGATCGGATCGACAGATGGGTCTGTGCCAAACCAAAAGCGGACGGACAGTGTGCTGATGAGGATCTTGAATGGGGCGTTCAGTTGACGATTCGCAATGTAAAAACCGGCGAGTCCGCATACACATATTTAGGAGAGCAATTGCACCCGGAGTATGAAGCCCTTGGGCTGCACCTTAGCTTGCGTTCTGTAACGGCGAATCCGCCAACTGCCGTGATTGGGATTACGAATAAATAGTGTTGCCCAAAATACTCGTTTCTTATGAATAACCCAGCACAAAATATCACCATCAAGATTGCCGGCGAAGCGGGTTTTGGCATCAAGATTGCCGGCGCTACACTTGGTAAGGTTCTATCTCGCATGGGGTATCAAATGTTCGACTACACGGAGTACCCATCGCTTATTCGCGGCGGGCACAATACCTTTGAGGTCACAGTAGGCGAGCGCGTGCACCATCATACTCGGCCGGTGCATCTTTTGATAGCACTTAACCAGGCGTCCGTGGACTTGCACCAAAGCGAGTTATCTTTTGACGCAGGCGTGATATATGATTCTGAGAAAACAAAGCCTGGCACAGGACCGTGGAAGCTGTATCCGGTCCCGCTGTCGCGGATTACCAAAGACGTTGGCGGCTCGGAATTGATGAAAAATACCGTCGCCTTGGGCGCCGCCCTTGCAGTGCTGGGTGCGCCAGTCGAGGGCTTGCTCGCGATCTTGAGAGAAGCGTTTGCCAAAAAGAAACAAACTATAATCGATCAAAACGTCAAAGCAGCTTCATCCGGATACCAGTTTGTTCGCGATACTTTCCCCGAGCTGTTTCCCCACCAGGTAACAAGACTGGGAGAGAGACGGCAGATGTATGTGACGGGAAACGAGGCGGTGGGACTCGGGGCAATCGCTGCCGGGTGCCGGGCGTATTTCGCATATCCGATGACGCCTTCATCCAGCCTGCTCGAGTTCATGGCTAAGAAAGGGCCTAAGGTTGGGATGGTCGTGCGGCAGCCGGAAGATGAGATTTCCGTACTCAACACAGCAATTGGAGCCGGCTTCATGGGTATCCGCTCTATGGTAGGTACTTCGGGTGGAGGATATTCACTCATGGTGGAGGCGACTGGACTCGCCGGCATTACCGAGACACCTGTTGTTATCTACATGGGCCAGCGGCCCGGACCGGCGACCGGCCTGCCAACATGGTCGGGACAGGCGGATTTGCGATTTCTAATGCACGCGGCTCAGGATGAGTTTCCCAGGTTGATCGTAGCGCCGGGCGATCAAGAAGAATGTTTTTATCTGACCGCAGAAGCTTTTAATTTTGCCGAAAAGTACCAAATGCCGGTTTTTGTACTGATGGACAAAAATCTGGCCGAGGGAGGAAAAACCGTGGCACCCTTCGATCAGTCGAAAATCAAGATCGAACGGGGGGAGTGGGTGAGCGCGGAAGATATAAAAAAAGAGGGAAAGTATTTACGTTTCAAGGTGACTGAGTCAGGCATATCTCCGCGAGTGCTCCCGGGGACTGCGGGAGGCATCCACGAGACCAACTCAGACGAGCATGATGAGTACGGATATAATATTGAAGATATTCCGAATCGCAATGCACAGATGGAGAAACGAATGAGGAAATTAGAAAGGGCGAGGGCTGAAATTCCACCCCCGAACCTGTATGGGCCCAAAGACGCATCGCTGAGTCTGGTTTCCTGGGGTTCGACAAAAGGCACAATCTTGCAGGCACTAGAAGAATTGTCTAATGTATCAGTGAATTTCATTCACTTCAATTATTTGTGGCCGTTTCCAACCCAAGATGCGGTGAAAATGCTACAGAGCGCAAAACAGCTGATGGTGGTAGAAAATAATTTTACCGGACAGTTTGATGGCCTGATTCGTCAGTATGTAGGCATCGTCCCTCAACATCATTTGCGCAAGTACGATGGCCGCCCTTTCTGGCCACATGAAATTGTTGACAAGGTTCATGAAGTAATAAAGTAAACTAAGGAGAATCCGCTGAAAAGAAATGATTCCTAATCCCCAGCTTACCAATCCGCTCCGTGCCGAGGATTTCAACTCGGAACATTTTCCGACTTGGTGCCCCGGTTGTGGCGATTTCGGCATTTGGGCGTCTCTTAAAAATGCTTTAGTCAAATTAAATTTGCCACCGCACAGAGTAGTGCTCGTCTTCGGTATCGGCTGTTCCGGTAATTTTTCCAGCTTTGTAAAAGGCAATGTCTTTCACTCACTGCACGGGCGGGCACTTCCTGCTGCGATCGGCGCCAAGCTGGCAAATCACGAATTGGATGTGATTGTGATTGGTGGCGATGGGGATGGCTTTGCTGAAGGGCTCAATCATTTCATTCAGACGGTGCGCTCCAACATCAATATTACTTACGTTGTACACGACAACCACGTGTATTCTCTCACGGTGGGTCAAGCCTCCCCGACTTCGATGAAAGGCTTCAAAGGGAAGGCGCATCCAGAGGGAGCTTTCGAATATCAGCTCAATCCCATCTCTCTCGCCATCACCTCCGGCGGCACCTTTGTTGCACGCGGGTTTGCGGGCGACATTCCTCATCTCTCGGACCTGATTGTACAGGGGGTCAAGCACCGGGGATTTTCCTTCATCGACGTCATGCAGCCCTGTCCTACCTTCAATCCTGAGTTGTCGTATGATTGGTATAGGCAGAGGATATACAAGCTCGAAACCACCGGTTATATGCCGGACAACCATTTTAAGGCATGGGAGATTTCTCAGCAGCCGTTTGATGAAAAGATACCCCTAGGGGTTTTCTATCGGGAAGAGCGTGACATTCTCGAAGATCATTTTCCACAACTGAGCCGAGCTCCTCTAGTCAAGCATGATTTGTCTAAAATCGACATCACGTCTTTGCTTGAAGAATTTATGTAACACGCCCTTCACAAGATCCGAGCTGTTCTTCTCGGCACCGCATACAGCGGTTTTTTTTGAACAAAAATCATAGCCCAGATCTGACTTTCATGATAGAATTACAATAACCGAAAGAAATTCTATGAAAAGAAAGTGGGTTATTCAAGAAAAAATTAGTCCGGAATTCCAAGCTCAATTTCCAGAATTCCCTCTTCTTATCTTACAGCTTCTGAGCAATCGCGGTTTGATAGCATCTCGTGAGATAGGAGAGTTTTTGAATCCGCAATATCAACGTCTGACCTCTCCATATCTTATGAAAGATATGGACCGGGCAGTGACGAGGATTCTTGAAGCAATAGCCAAGAAACAAAAAATCGTGATCTACGCAGATTATGATGCTGACGCTGTGACTGCCTGTACAGTGATGTTCCGGGGACTGCAGGCCTTGGGTGCAGAGCATCTCTCTTGGTATATCCCGGATCGTTTTGCAGAGGGTTATGGGCTAAATATTGAAGCGCTGAACGTTTTGGCAGACAAAGGCGTTCAGCTTATTATCACTGTCGATTGCGGTATCAATGCTATTGAAGAGGTACAGGCCGCGAAAGCAAGAGGAGTTGATGTGATTATAACTGACCACCATCATATTACCGGGGATTTGCCCCAAGCCTATGCCGTCATCAATCCAAAGCGCGATCCGATAAAGCAAATACAAGGACTCACCGGCGTGGGTGTCGCTTTCAAGGTAGTCCAGGCCATCGCCTCATTGCCGCATCAGGAAGTGTATGCAGAGGAATTTTCCTGGGACACAAGCTTATTCCCTAAGATTCATCTGAATACAGGCATTATTCGCCTCCCGGCCCACTGGGAGAAATGGCTCCTCGATCTGGTCGCGATTGGAACAATCGCTGATTGTCAGAGTTTGATAGGGGAGAATCGCATACTCGTTCACTTTGGTTTAAAAGTGTTGCAAAAAACGAGATGGCCAGGGTTGAAGGTATTATTACAAAATGCGGGAGCCGACACGCGCAAGCCCGATGCTTTTACCTGCGGCTTTATCATAGCGCCTCGCCTAAATGCCGCAGGACGAATTCAGCACGCTGATATTGCCTTCCGGCTGCTTGCCACGGAAGATTTGGGGGAAGCGGGTATGTACGCAGGACAGCTTGAGAGTCTGAATGCTCATCGGCAAAGACTTACGGAGCAGATTTTTTCGGAAGCAAAATCCCAAGTTGAATTGCAAGGTAGTCAGAAGATGCTTCTGGTTTTGGGACAAAATTGGCCGAAGGGAGTCGTCGGGTTAGTCGCCTCGCGCCTCGTGGAAGCATACTGGCGTCCCGCTGTGGTACTCGAGCATAGCGGAGGGATCGCGACCGGATCGGCCCGTAGCATCGGTAATTTCAATATTGTAGAGGCATTCGCCCAACATCGAAGCCACCTCGTGAGATTTGGAGGGCATGCGCAGGCAGCCGGTCTCACGATAGAAGTGGATAAGATTCCTCAATTCCATCAGCAACTTTTGGCGTTTGCCGAGCGGTCGCTTGAAGACGATGATTTGATCCCGGTTGAATCAATCGACGCTGTTGCGGAGGCTTCTCAACTAAACCTTGAATTCGTCAAGTCACTTTCAATGTTCGAGCCCTTTGGGCCTGGTAATCCAGCTCCGAGGTTTCTGATGCGATCGGTTACGGTAGAAGGTCTTCGGCCAGTCGGGGTAAGCGGAAAACACGTCAAACTCGAATTGACCCAGAACGGAAAAATCATTCACGCAATCGCGTTCGGACAGGCCGAGCGTTACCGCGGGATATCAACAGGCAGCCGGCTTGACGTGATCGTAGAACCGTCAGTGAATTCCTGGAACGGAAAAAATGAAGTGCAGGCGAAAATCATAGATTTTTTACCTATTTGATGGCTGTGTTATGAGGGCTACATTGTACACCGATGGCGGAGCGCGGGGTAATCCTGGCCCAGCAGGCGCGGGCGCGTATGCTGTGACCACAGAGGGGAGAGAAATATTTCGCCTTAAGCGTTTTTTGGGTGAGATTACGAATAATCAGGCTGAGTATCACGCACTGATTATGGGACTTTCCAAATTGAAAGTTCTGCGATACAAGGAAGTCGATGTGCGCATGGATTCCGAACTGGTCGTCCGTCAGCTGTTGGGTCGTTACAAAATAAAAAGCCAGAATATCCAAACTCTGGCTCATGAGGCGCTAAGACTGTCGCAATCATTTGAACGCACGACTTTCAGCCATGTGCCTCGGGAGAAGAATCAAGTAGCGGATGACCTGGTGAACGAGGCAATAGACGAGGCCACTCAATAGGTATCGGAAGATCATCGAATCTCAGATTTGACCAGCGTGCCGTCTGATAGAAGGTAAAATAAAATTTTTAGGTCGCGATCTATAGCGAAGCTTACGATAGAGTTGTCTGCCTGATCTATTAACGTGATGGTATTGCGAGCCGGGGTTTCGTATGCCTCTATAACTTTGATCTGTGAACCTTGCCGGTATATAGCGAGTTTGGTCGCATCTGAATAGAGAGCGTGGCTGATGGGCACTGACGACCGCAGAATCTCGTCGGGGGGCGATCCAGATCGAGCTGACCATAGCGAGAATCCGTTCTCGTTTCCATACAGCAAGCCTTCGTCTGTTTTGTTCCAATTTGCATAAGCGACCCCCTGAGCTATATTTTGCCGCAGGGGGATCAATGATACCAGCTGGTCGTCCAATATTGCATATACCCGCCCTCCGTCTGCGGGTACCAATTCACCTTGGTTATACTCGCCTATCCCATCCGCGAGCACTTGGGGCTGCCCTTCGAGCGGTTTGATACTGAGAAGCTGACTTGCGGTCAAGGCGAGAAGCGAGTCTTCGCCCAAGACGATGTCAAAAGCGCGATTGGTCACCTGAGTGGCTAGTTTTTTTTGTACGTCATAAAAGAATACTGTTGAGTTTTGGTCAAGAAGGCCCAGCAAAACGGGAGTCAAAGCGACGATTTTTTTGGGCTGAATGGAATGTAAAATTAAGAGCTCGGTCTGTCCCGTGTCGGGATTGATCATATACCAGTTGTTCCCTACGTGGCAGAAGAGGTGAGTGCCAGAGGCCGAACAGCTGACCGGCTCGGAAGTTTTGTCTTGTATAGCAGAGTATACGCTTTTTTGAGTGACAAGATTTAGAATCGCGAGGCTTGTTGTGGCTTCCACAGCCCAGCGGTTGTCACCCTCAGAGACTAGGGAAATTGTGGAAGTGGAAAGGACTGTTTCAGTGGGATGCTCAAAGAAAAGCACGATTGGGTTATTTTGGGGACCTGCAGAAACAACCCTCCCGGACTCAAGCGAAAAATGTTTCACCCAGGTATGGTAACCGCTTTTGACCAGTCCAAGATCGTATTCGCCTGGCAATAGGAACGATAGCGTAGCAGGAGTGACTTGTCCGGTTTCCACGCCGTTGAGCGAGATTGTAGCCCCCCTTGGCGCTGTCCGGGCGATGATGCTGCCGGTCTGAACCAAGGTGTGGCGCTGCCAGTCATATTGTATCCCCAATGTGCGCAGGAGAATGATTGGCGCGATGACAAGAAAAGCCAAAAACAAAGCTGCTAATAAGCCGAAACGATATCTTAATTTCATAAAAGCAGTGTATCATGTACTTGTCCTAGACCGCTATATGCCCAACGTAAGAAGCAATATGGTATACTGTGCATGGGTAGATTTTCTATGGAGAAATTTGTCATAAGAGGGGGTAAGCCGCTAGCGGGATCTATTAGGATTGCAGGATCGAAAAATGCCGTACTCCCAATGCTTGCTGCGACCCTGCTCACTCGCGACGTATGTACAATCACTAATGTCCCTGACATTCTCGATGTCAGGAATTTTTTGCAAATTCTGAAAAATCTCGGATGTGAGGTTTCGATTAAGGGCGGAAAGGTGCAGATACGTGCCGCTCGACTCGTATCGACCCGATTGGACTCAAGATTAGGAAGTTCCATGCGCGCATCAGTGTTGTTATTGGGGTCCCTGCTCGCGCGCTCGGGGAGGGTGGCAAGTCCGTATCCGGGCGGCGACCTGATCGGCGTACGGCCTATTGATGTTCATGTCCGCGCATTCCGCAAGCTTGGCGCAAGTGTTGTCTTGCGCAAGCGGGGATTGCACATTCAAACATCGAAACTTCGAGGTGCTGAATTATTTGCCGAATCCTCGGTAACAGGTACGGAGAACATTGTTCTGGCAGCTACAACAGCAGCCGGCCGTACAGTACTGAAATTGGCAGCGCAGGAACCACATGTAGTTGAGTTGTGCCGTTTTTTGGTTGCGATGGGCGCTTCTATTCAGGGTATCGGTACTCACACTTTGATAATCCGCGGAGCCAGACGTTTGCGAGGCGCGTCCGTTCGGGTGATTCCCGATATGCTCGAGGCAGGCAGCTTCGCGATTCTTGCTGCCGCGACGCGGAGCGAACTTCGGCTTCGCGATGTCGAACATAGCCACATGGACGCCGTTTACCATAATTTATTGGAAATGGGAGTGCCCTTTGACAGGGCCGGCTCCGACCTTATACTACATAAACCACGGCAGCTTACGGCATGTACTATTCGCACAGGCTTGTATCCCAATCTTGCGACAGATTTGCAGCCGCCATTCGGAGTGCTTGCTACCCAGGCCCGGGGTACGAGTATTATTCACGACTGGATTTTTGAGGGTCGCCTGGGATACTTAAAGCAGCTGCGGCGGATGGGCGCGAAAGCACAGATTCTCGACTTACACCGGGCTTTGATTGAGGGACCGACCAAGCTTGGGGGTGCGACGATCGAGAGTCTGGATATTCGCTCGGGGATGACAATGGTAATCGCCGGATTGGTTGCTACAGGTAAGACGATCATTGTAAATACTCATAACATAGATCGGGGATACGAACACTTGCCGGAGCGATTGCAGGCCATCGGGGCCGATATTCAACGAATTGAGTAGATAGAACTCATAAAAACAAAATCGAATTTTATAACAGACTTCACTCTAACTATAAGCGTTACATCCATCTATGCGCATTGGCATCGACCTTGGAACAGCCAATACTCTAGTATTCGTTCCAAAAAAAGGCATTATCATCAATGAACCAACGGTGGTGGCTATTTCGGTTGCGGATAATCGTATTCTAGCCGTTGGCCAGGAGGCCAAGGAAATGCTCGGGCGCACACCTGACAGCATTATTGCCCACAGGCCCATGAAGGACGGTGTTATTGCCGATTTCCGAGTCACAGAGGCGATGTTGCGATATTTTATCAGCAAAGCTACGGGTAGATTCGCCCTCTTCCGGCCAGAGGTCATGATCTCAGTACCAGGAGGGATAACTTCTACAGAGAGACGTGCGGTCATAGACGCAGCCCAGTCGGCCGGCGCTAAGGAAGCGTACCTGATCAAGGAGACTATCGCCGCGGCGATAGGGGCCGGTATAGATATCTCGACGGCCTCAGGCAACCTCGTGATTGATTTGGGCGGGGGAACGACTGATATTTCAGTCATCAGTCTTGGTGGTATCGTTGCGTCAACGTCTGTGAGAGTAGCGGGCAATAAGATGGATTTGGCAATCGCGGATTACGTGCGCAAAAAGCACGGATTGGCAATCGGCGACCAGACTGCGGAGGAGATTAAGATTCGCGTAGGTTCGGCCTTGCCAGTCGAGAAGGAAGATACCGTTGAGATACGTGGGCGCGATGTCATTCAAGGCTTGCCGCGCACCATCTCAGTGTCGACCAATGAAGTAGTGGAGGCGATCGGTGATTTACTGCAAGAAATCATCGCTGCAGTCCGCCATGTACTCCAAGAGACACCACCTGAGTTGTCAGCTGATATTATCGATAAAGGCATGGTCCTAACCGGTGGCACGGCCCTTTTGCGCAATCTGGACAAGCTTATTTCACAAAACACCGGCGTGCCGGCATATGTAGCCGATGACGCACCGCTCTGCGTAGCGCGGGGGACGGGGATAGCATTGGAGCACCTGGATAGCTACAAGCAGTCTATGGTATACGCTAGATAGGGAAAATAAATATAAAAGCCTATGATCATTGGAATCGATTCGTCTCGAGCGAATAAGGCGCAAAAAACTGGTACAGAGTGGTACAGTTTTTTTATTATCCAGGAATTAAAGAAAATAGGAGTCAAGCATCAGTTTCGTCTTTACACTAATACTTTACTTGAGCCAGCGCTCGCGGCTTGCCCTGAGAATTTCGAGCAACGCGTGCTACACTGGCCGCTCAAGTACTTGTGGACACAAAAACGTTTATCGTGGGAAATGCTCTTGCACCCCCCAGACGTACTATTCGTGCCCGCGCATACAATCCCAATTTTCTGCCGGGCCAAAACTGTAGTAACCATACACGATGTCGGCTTTGCAGCGCAACCGCAGCTCTATCCTTTTCACGAAAAACTATATCATCGGGCATCCGCCTGGTTCGCTGTGCATTTTGCAGATCGTATTATCTGTCCGACCGAATTCACGAAGCGTGAGTTGATAAAGTTTTATCATGCGGACCCGGCAAAAATAGCCGTCATACCTCATGGCGTCGAAGTCCCGAAGAATATCGAGAGCACGAAGTGGAATCGTCCATACCTGTTGTACATGGGTAGGGTCGAGCAGAAGAAGAATATTATGAATCTTTTGGAAGCATATGCTCTCGTGCATATGAAACACCAGGATCTCCGCTTGATTCTTGCGGGCAGACTCGGATTTGGAGGTAAAGAATGTGTAGCTTGGGTTAATTCGCAGGGGCTGGGGCAAAGCGTGGAATTTACCGGGTCGATCATAGAGGACAGAAAATGGTCATTGTACCGCGGCGCCCTGGCTTTGGTCTTTGCCACGCTTTACGAAGGATTTGGTCTGCCCTTGCTCGAAGCGCAAGCGGTAGGATGCCCTGTAGTCACGTCTGATCTGCCTGCGCACCGGGAAGTAGCGCAAGAAGCCGCCGTATATGTGGACCCTGCGTCGCCACAATCAATAGCACAGGGAATCGAGCGTGCTTCGGATCCTGGAGTAGCGCAAAATTTGGGTAAACTCGGAAGGCTGAATGCTGCAAATTTCACTTGGTCCAAGACTGCCGCTTCAACCCTTGGAGTTTTAGAAAGTTTGGGTAGGTAGCGCAGCTTGAGGCAAAAAATGTGGTATACTATCTTTTATGGAGAGAAGAAAACCGCCTATTTCAGAGAAATATTTTCCTGCCGTTTTGGGCCACGAGAAACAGAAACGTTTTTTTGTGACTGCGTTGACCACACAACGCCTTGCTCATGCGTACCTTCTTAGCGGAGAGGCGCACTTGGGCAAGACCACATTTGCCTTGAGTCTCGCCCGATGGCTTTTATGTACGGATTCTAACACGACACGACCGTGCGGAGCTTGCCAATCCTGCAGACTTCCGATCGAGAATAACCCTGACTTGAAATTCTCAGATGAAGTGACCGCGCTGGGAGTGGAGGAAATTAGGATGGTACAGGAGCAATTGTCATTGTCTGCTTTCTCTTCGGGCCGAAAAATACTAATTGTATCCCGAGTCGAGCGACTCTCAGACCAGGCCTGTCAGGCACTTTTGAAGTTTTTGGAAGAACCGGATGCGAGCACGAACATTGTGCTCACTACTGACAATCCCGGGGCATTGCCGGCGACTCTGCGTTCCCGCGCGCAGATTGTTCGCTTCCCGAAAGTGTCTGATCAAATAGTACAACTGGCCCTTGACCGTTTCTCTATAGATGGTGATCTTAAGAAGCGAATACTCAAAATCGCGAGAGGCGCGATCGGAGTAGCCTTGCATCTTGCGTCGGATCCGCAAGCGGTTGAAGCGAATTTGCGTCTTCAGGCATGGCACGAAGATATGCTTATCGCATCGCGAGTAGAAAGATTGGTGCGGGGAGAGCAACTGCTGAAAGAACACTCGGACGATCTGGGTCATTTTCTTCAAGATTGGCTTTCCTATGCCGCTATGACTACGGGGCAGGGTACTGAATCTAGCACGCGCGGTGTGGCCTTGCGCTTGTGTGGGGGCCTGCTTGCAGCGCAGCGGCTTTTGGATCAGTCAGTGAACAAGCGATTGGTTCTTAATAATTTATTGTTGGAATTTTAATTTCATGCGACACTTTCGTTTGCTGGCTATCTCAAGCTTAGTCCTAACCCTAGCCGCCTCGTGCAACCCATTTGGGGTAAGCGGCGGGGGGGGAGGACTGCTGAAAAGCGTTGATTCGGGTGAGAGCTGGGACTTTGCTAATAAACTCGAAGCACAGGGTACTATAGCTGGGGTTACTGCAACCAGGATCCGAATTGATCGTAATAAGTCTGATCAATTGTACTTAGGAACTTCATCTTCTGGCGTCTACTCAAGCGCCGATAGGGGAATCGTCTGGAAGCAAATACTGGCTGGACCAAAGATATTTGACCTCCAGGTAAACCCTGGAAATTCTGAAGAGATATTTGCGGGCGGCTCGTTTGGAGACGTCGCGAAAGCGTTTCGCTCCGGTGATGGCGGTCAGAGCTGGGTAGAAGCCTACTCCGAAGCCAAAGGATCCACATTTGTATCTGCCGTGGCCTATCACCCGTCTGACAATAAAATTATTTATCTCGGGCTCTCATCTGGCGAGATTGTACGTTCTGCAAATGGGGGGGAAACCTGGAATCTTTTTACCCGACTGAACGATCGGATTGTACGCATCGAGGTTGAGCCGGAAGATGCTCGGCTCATGTACGCCCTGAATTTTATGAGTGGTTTGTGGCGATCCACCGATGGTGGTGGCACGTGGCAACAAGTAACAGATAAGATCAGCGCGCGGAATTTCCATGATTTTCGTACGGTCCGAGGTTCTCCCTCGTCTCTGTATCTTGCGACCGGCGACGGACTCTGGCACTCAAGCAACCGAGGCGAGACATGGACAAAACTTCAATTGCCCCTGCACGAGCCTACTAGTATTGTATCTTCCGTTGAATTAAACCAACGCGCACCTGCACATTTATTCGCCACAGTGGGGCAGACGCTATACATATCTTCTGACGGCGGAAATTTCTGGAAAACCAAAGCCTTGAGCACTTCGGCAACCGTTCGCGATCTGGTGCTTGACCAGAACGAAACTAACGTAATGTATGCAGCTCTTGGCGTACCAATGCAATAGCTAACACGCAAACCTATGAGGCTACTTGCCATAGACAAGAGGTTAAAAGATTTTGAAATAGCTATCGAGCACTTACATACTGAATTAAGCTCAGTTCGCACCGGACGGGCCAATCCAGCGCTTGTTGAAGGTGTTGTTGTGGAAAGCTACGGCACCAGGCAGCCGCTCAAGAACCTATCAACCATTTCAGTATCCGACGCGCGTACGTTGATCATTCAGCCCTGGGATAAGAGCATCCTTTCCGACGTCGAAAAGGGCATACAAGCTTCAAACGTAGGTATCCAGCCAGTCAATGATGGCGTAAAGCTCCGGCTGGTATTACCGCCGTTGAATGAGGAACGGCGCGTTGAATTGGTAAAACTCATCAAACAGATGGCAGAGTCAGCCCGCATTAGAATGAGAAATATCCGTGAAGAGATTTGGAAGGAGATCGGCAAGCAGCAGAAGGACAAACAGATTACTGAGGACCAGAAATATCAGGCGGAGAAAGACTTAAAAGAATTGCTGGAGGGGTATAATGAAAAGATAAAAGTGATTATTGAAAAAAAGGAAAGAGAAATTTTAACGGTTTGATATGATTTTTTTAACAATCATAATTTTTGTCTTAGTTCTAGGGGTACTCGTATTGGCGCACGAGCTAGGTCATTTTGCAGTCGCACG
>MFEO01000003.1:38677-56999 GCA_001777585.1 Candidatus Doudnabacteria bacterium RIFCSPHIGHO2_01_FULL_50_11
TTCGGCTTTCCGCCCAGGATCGCAAGCTTTAAGCGAGGCGACACAGTCTATTCTATTAACCTCATACCATTCGGAGGGTTTGTAAAAATTCTGGGAGAAAACGGCGAGAGTGCAGAAGCTGATTCTTTCGCTTCTCAATCGGCATTGAAAAGATTTTTCGTCCTTTTAGCGGGCGTTACTATGAACGTCGTTCTAGCCTGGGTATTATTCTCACTAGCGCTTACATTGGGTATACCTACCGTCATCAGCCAAGGTGAGACCCTGCCTGGGAATGCACGACTGAGCGAGCCCGCGGTCACTATACTCTTGGTGGAGCCCGACGGCCCTGCCGCTGCAGCCGGTATGCGACCCGGGGACGCTATTCTCGCAATCAGTGGGGAACGCGTTACGGCATTGCAGACAGCCCTGGATATTACGAGCCAGAAAGCCGGCCAGCAGCTAATCTACGAGATTAAGAGAGGTAACGAAATTATCGATATAAGAAGTATTCCCAGATCCCAGCCCCCGGTTGGACAAGGGCCACTAGGAATCACTCTGGGGTTGGTCGCACGGGTGTCTTACCCTTGGTACGAGGCAGTTTACCGAGGGGTTGGCGCAACAGTATCTCTTGGAATTCAGATAGTTATAGCTTTCATTTATCTTATCGCGGGATTTTTTTCCGGCCACAGCGAGGCCGGATCGCTCACGGGTCCTATCGGTATCGCTGTTCTCACACGTGATGCAGCTAAACTTGGATTCGTATACGTGCTCCAATTCACCGCGCTGTTGTCCGTGAATTTGGCAATCATAAATGTGCTTCCTTTTCCCGCGCTTGACGGCGGAAGGATTTTTTTCCTGGTTATGGAAAAGGTAAGGGGGAAAAAATTAAATCTGAAACTTGAAAACTATACCAATACTATCGGTTTTTTCCTCTTGATTAGTTTATTGGTGTGGGTATCGATTCGCGACGTGAGCAATTTTTCGGGCCAACTCACCTCGCTGTGGCACCGCATACTGTCAGTTTTTTAGGGATTTATATGAGACAATCGCAATATTTCCTTAAGACGAGCAAGAATACTCCTTCAGACGACGTTTCTATAAACGCTACACTCTTGGAGCAGGGAGGGTTTGTCTACAAAAACAGCGCGGGCATTTATTCTTATTTGCCTCTCGGATGGCGGGTAGTACAAAAAATTGCGCACATTATTAGGGAAGAGATGGACGGGATCGGGGGCCAGGAGATGTTTATGCCGGCTTTACATGATAAGCACTACTTGAAGGCTACGGGCAGGTGGGATGTTGACGTTGTTTTCAAAGTGAATAGCGGCGACCAAAAAGAGCCCCAGTTCAATATAAGTTGGACACACGAAGAGATTATGAGCGAGATTGCAGCTCGCTATGTGAGTTCCTATCGCGATCTACCTTTTGCGACCTATCAAATCCAGACTAAGTTCAGAAATGAGGCCCGCGCGAAATCCGGTCTGCTTCGGGGTCGGGAATTTATGATGAAAGACCTCTACAGTTTTCACCGGGACGAAGAAGACTTGAATAGATATTATGAGATTGTTAGGGATGCGTATTTCAAAATATTCAAACGGTGCGACCTGGAAGCCCTATACACACTGGCAGCAGGGGGAGATTTTACGTCGAATTATACCCACGAATTCCAGGTCGTGTGCCCGGTGGGAGAAGACACAATTTTCGTCTGCGAAAAATGCGATTACGCGGAAAATAAAGAAATTTCTAAATTGAAAAAGGGGAACCCCTGCCCGAAGTGCGGAGGCGTTGTATATGAGAAGAAGTCCATCGAAGTGGGTAATATCTTCCGTTATGGTACGAAATATTCCGAGCCGTTCAATTTGCAGTTTACAGACGAGAAAGGGCAGAGGAAATTTGTTCAGTCAGGCGCATATGGTATTGGGCTTGGGCGGGTTATGGGAACAGTTGTGGAGGTTTCTCACGATAGCAATGGAATTATTTGGCCCCAGTCCCTGGCGCCTTTTTCAGTACACTTAGTCTCCCTCGAGCCCACCTCTCCCGGTGTGCACTCGGAAGCAGAGGGTCTTTATTCGTCTTTACAGCGGCGGGGGATAGAAGTATTATACGATGACCGGGACCTCTCTGCGGGAAGCAAATTCACAGATAGCGACCTTATCGGTATTCCTTGGCGACTTCTGGTGTCTCCGAAGACTCGGAAGGCAGGGAAATTAGAAGTAAAAAATCGAAAGACTGGCAAGATTGAGCTCGTCCCAGCGGATTTAGAAACAGTATCAAAGCTGATCCGATGACAGCATATGATCGAATATTCAATAGATTTTCCCGCGATATTGGCATTGATTTAGGCACTGCCAATACTTTGGTATACGTTTCTGGTAAGGGCATCGTCATAAACGAGCCGTCGGTAGTCGCGCTTAATACCAAAACCAAGCAAATTTTGGCGATCGGGAGTGAAGCGCGGAGTATGGTGGGCAGAACGCCTGCTCATATCGTGGCTATTCGGCCTCTCGTAGATGGGGTGATTTCCGACTTCGAGATAACCGAGCAGATGCTCAAATACTTCATAAACAAAGTTTATCAGGGCACTCCCGGGTATTTTTCGCGCCCGCAAGTGGTAGTTGGAATTCCCTCCGGGGGAACGGACGTGGAACGCAGGGCGGTTGTTGATGCCGCTCACAACGCCGGAGCCCGCGCCGCGTATCTGATAGAAGAGCCGATGGCGGCGGCAATCGGATCACGGCTCCCTGTTCAGGATGCTTCTGGTAGCATGATAGTCGACATCGGCGGTGGTACTACCGAGATAGCTGTCATCAGCCTTGGTGGAATTGTTATTTCCCGTTCTATCCGCGTGGCCGGCGACGAAATGAACGACAGTATAATCCAGTATGCCAGAGAAGAATTCAACCTTTTGTTAGGTGAGCGTACCGCAGAGGACGTCAAGATTAAGATCGGCTCAGCGTATCGGATCGAAGAACCTCTAGAAGTCGCCATGCGAGGACGCGATATGGTAACTGGTCTTCCGAAAGAGGTGATTGTAAGTTCAGATCAGATTCGCGAGGCGCTATCGCGGTCTGTGAAAATCATAGTAAATGCGATCAAGGAGGCGGTCGAGGAGACTCCGCCGGAATTAGTCGCTGACATCATGAGCCGGGGCATTACCTTGGCAGGCGGAGGTTCGTTATTGCGCGGATTTGACACACTCCGTTCTCGCGAAACGCTTATGCCCGTACATTTAACCGACGATCCGCTTACTGCGGTCGTCAGAGGGGCGGGCGTAGTACTTGAGGAGCTTGAAACGCTGAAGGATGTCTTGATTCCAACAGAAGTCGAGAAAATCCCGAGGTAAACTATAATAAGTCATAAAGCCCCGTGCCTAGGCGGCGCTGATACAATAGCTCGCTTGCAAGCGTTACGCTGTACGGACAGAGTCAGTTCATGTTTTCCAATCGCTGGGTGCAAATAGTTCTCACCGCAGTCCTAGTCGGACTGTTTATTATCTTAGTTAACTTTGGTTATTTTGATTTTGTGCGCAGCGGGGTATTATGGCTGACCCAGCCAGTCGTAAGGGGCGTGTCTTCGGGTACCCATCGAGTCAAATCTTCCGTAGTGACTCTGCTTACACTACGCTCTCAATTGCTCGAACGTGATGAAGTGTTAGCTACTTTGAAAAAGCTTCAGGTCGAAAATGCGAAATTATCCCAGGAACGTTCGGAAAACGAGCGGTTGAGGCTCCTTCTTAATTTAAAGCATGGGCAAGCCTCTTCTCTAATAGCAGCTGAAATAGTCAGCAGGGACCCAACAGGTATATCGGGAAGCGTAGTCATTGATAGAGGCCGGCGTGACGGAATTTCTTCAGGTGATGCCGTGGTTGACACCCTCGGAAATTTGGTAGGCATAGTTTCTGAAGTGTTTGACCGGTCAGCCCGATTCCTCTTGATTACTGACGGTCTGATCAAGATCGATGCGCGCATTCAAGGGAGCAACGCACTCGGCATTATTGCGGGGTCACATTCCCTCGGACTCTCACTTCAACTGGTCTCCAATAAAGTGCAATTCGAGAAAGGGGATCGCATCGTCAGTTCTGGTTTATCCGGAGTGGTCCCCGCCGGTATTTTGATTGGGTTCGTAGACGAAATACAGTCCAGCAGCTCTGATCTGTTCTTGCGCGCATCAGTCGTGCCGGCATCGGATCTGAAAAATCTTCAATTTGTAGGAATAGTTACGGGGTATTGATATGATCCGCTTCCGAATTTTAATCAGCAGCATTTTTTTGCTCCTGATACAACTCTCAATATTGCCTGTCGTCTTCCCCCAAGGTTGGGCACCGAGCCTGATATTGTGCCAGTCTCTATGGCTTTCCTATAAAGGTTGGAGCGGGTGGGCCATAAGCTCTGCTTTTTTGAGCGGGTTATTCCTAGATTTGTATTCTGGGGCGCCATTCGGCCAACAGGCAGCCAGCCTGCTCATCGTGATCGGTTCCCTTGAGCTGTTATTCCGGTCGGTCCTGCCCCGTGATATAGGATCGTTTCACCCTCTAGTTGTCGCTGCTATAGCCTCTATCGTTGTGCGTATTGTTAGCTGGGCGACAGCTGCCGCAATTAGCGCGTTGCAGGCTCTGCCGCAGCCGATAATTTCTTGGTATATGAATTCTACACTGATACCACTGGCAGTCTTTACAACAATCGCCATGTTTGGAGTTCGAGTAGCGTATGGACGTTTCTTACCCCATAAATCATGAGTAGAGATCCATTTCTTTTACCAATCGGCCAAACGGACACGCTGCGAGCATCGCAGGTTCACTCACTTGATTTTGATCAGAGTAGCGTTGACCCGCGGTTCAGCAACGATCCTCTCTCAGAGGAGCGGGCGGTATTTCCGAGACGCGTATTTCTTATCGTGATAGCTGCCGCAATAGCTGTAATAATTTTACAGCTTATTCGCCTACAGTTATTCGACCACCAGAAATATTTATTGGCAGCGGAAGGGAGTCGCTTGCGAACTCAGTATGTTCTGGCACCTCGAGGACAGATAATCGATTCTCATCAGAAGATCATTGCAACGAACAAGCCAAGCTTCGAGCTTGTCGTAACCCCGCTCGACTTGCCCAGCGACGCAAACGCGCTTGGGCGAGAGGTCTTGGCTTTAAGCTCGCTTTTTTCTCTGGATCAGACCGGACTCGACCGGATACTGAGCGGATTGAACCGAACTTCATTTCTGCCAATCACGCTTGCCCAGAATGTTGCCCCTGACTCGGCAATTGTTTTTATTACACGTCAGTCGGAATTTCCGGGCTTTTCGCTCCAAAACAATCCAATTCGGGAGTACATAGATGGGCCGATATTCGCTCCTATACTAGGTTACACAGGGAAGCTGACCAGCGAGGAGTATGGTGAGTTGGCCGCCGGAGGATACATCTACAATGACGTGGTCGGCAAACAGGGTCTGGAATTGGAATATGAAAAGTATTTACGAGGGGAATTCGGTCAGCGTGTAGTAGAAGTTGACGCTTCAGGATCTGTGAAAAATAGCTTTCAGGAGAAGCCTGCGGCAGCCGGCGCGCAGTTGGACTTGTTTCTCGATTCTGATCTGCAGCGCGTGCTCTATGTGTCGTTGCAGAAACAACTTTCTCAGACACGTGCGAAACGCGCAGCAGCGGTGGCAATTGATCCCAAGACCGGTGGCGTACTCGCATTGGTTTCTTTACCGAGTTTCGATAATAATCTTTTTGCGCGCGGCATCTCTTCTCAAGAATATCAGGAACTCCTCGATAATCCCGATTTTCCTTTATTTAACCGACCCACAAGTGGAACTTACCCGCCGGGGTCGACCGTCAAGCCACTGATAGCTTCGGCGGCATTGCAGGAGGGGACAATCAGTGAAAAAACCAAGATTTATGATGGCGGTAAAATTGAAGTTCCCAATCAATTTAACCCAAATATTATCTACACGTTTCATGGTTGGAAACCTGAAGGCTTAGGGTCCGTGGACGTTTACGACGCGATAGCAGAATCTTCTGATATATATTTTTATACGGTCGGAGGGGGTCAAAAGAATCTTGGGATAGCGGGGCTTGGCCCCCAGACCCTCGCGTCATACTTGAAGAAATTCTTTTTGGGACAGATCACCGGTATAGATTTGCCTACAGAAAAAGCAGGATTGATCCCCAGCCCAGACTGGAAGGCACAGAGATTTGCTGGCTCGGTGGTAGACGCCCAGTGGTTTTTGGGTGACACTTACAATATGTCGATAGGGCAGGGATTTGTTTCTGTTACTCCATTGCAGCTAGCGTTAGCAACCGCGGCTTTAGGCAACGGCGGGACTGTTTGGCGGCCGCATCTCGTAGAACAGGTTCAAAATGAGAAAGGGGAAGTGCTTTACAAGTATGTTCCCCAAGTACTCAACAAGGATTTCATCAATTCTGAATATTTACAAATCGCTCGACAAGGAATGCGTCGAGCAGTTACTGACGGAACCGCTCGTTTATTAAGCACACTCGCGATTGAAGTCGCCGGCAAGACAGGAACCTCTCAGTTTGATGGTTCTGATCCAAGAAAGACTCATGCATGGTTTACCTCGTTTGCGCCGTACGAAAATCCGAGCATTGCTCTGACCATTCTCATTGAGTCGGGAGGCGAAGGTAATGCCGCGGCGGTGCCGGTTGCGCGGGAAGTTTATGACTGGTACAGTAAGAACCGCATGAAATAATCTTATGAGATTATTACGAGGCGGACCAGCAGCGGAAAAAGTCTATCAGGCGATCAAACTGGATTTGTCGAAACTTTTTACACTCGGAGTCAGGCCCAGCCTATCCGTCATTCTAGTCGGCGATGACCCAGCGAGCTTGTCTTACATAGGGGTCAAAAAACGTAAGGCCGAAGAGCTGGGTTTCAAGTTTGATTTTCGACATTTTCAGGAAGATGTCTCCGAGCATACGCTGTGCAAAGAGATTGTAGAACTCAACCGAGTCTCCGGATCATGCGGCATAGTTATTCAGTTGCCCTTGCCAGTGCATTTTCATCGTCAGCAAGTGCTTGATTGCGTATTGCCGAGTTTGGATATAGATGGGCTCACTAGCGCAAATCAGGCTAAACTTTCGGCTGGCACGCCAGCTTTCGTGCCACCGACCCCCGCGGCGATTTTAGAGTTATTGGCATACTATAAAATCAGGCTTGCAGGTCGGCACGTTTGTATAGTGGGGGCGGGCGATTTGGTCGGGAAACCCCTCTCAAAAATATTAATCCACAGGGGCATTGCCGTATCAGTTGCCACCGCAGCGACGCGAAGTCTCGCAACGCTCACAAAAAGCGCTGACATAGTGATCACGGGCGTTGGAAGCGCTGGGGTTATCAAAGGGTCCATGCTGAAGTCGGGTGCCGTAGTTATTGACGCGGGGACCACACTGCGGAGTATCGAGGGCAAGGTCCGTCTTCTGGGCGATGTGGATTTTAAGAGTGCAGCCAAGCGAGCGAGCGCCCTTACCCCAACTCCTGGGGGGGTAGGTCCTTTGACCGTTGCGATGCTTTTTCGCAACGCAGTTGATGCCTGTCTGCGTATGCATACCTGATCACGGGTAACTGTCTCACAATCCTTTTGACAAGCTGGTCTTCCGAAGCTACAATGCTTGCAGCCTATTTTTAGTAGGATACTAATCCACAACAAAAATGTCTCAGAAGCACTTACTCACGCAAGAGGGGCTGGAGAAATTTAAGAAGGAACTCGAAGAATTGGAAAAAGTCAAGCGTCCAGAAGTCATCGAGAGGATTCAGGAAGCCGTCGCTCATGGTGATCTTTCGGAGAATGCCGATTACGCGCAAGCTAAGGAAGAACAGGCGATGATCGAGGCCCGGATCGCGCAGCTTGAAGAGATGATCAAGAATGCCGAATTGATTTCCACTACATCACAAAAGAAAAATGTGGTCACCGTAGGTTGCACGGTATCTGTGCTGATAGACGGGCAGGAAAAGAAATACACTATTGTAGGATCAGGGGAAGCGAATCCGACGGCTGGCCGGATTTCTAACGAGTCGCTGGTGGGTAGGGCGCTTATAGGATCAAAAGTCGGAGATACGGTGCATATACCGACACCTTCAGGGGACAAAAAATATCAGGTCATCACCATCACATAATTTTGGGGTTCCCAATAATTTATGGTATACTGCTGCTAGAATAATCTAAGATTCTGGCAGTTTTTTGTATATGACCGAGAAAGAGAATGAGCTGTATAGGGATAGAATAAAAAAGCTTGAGCTTCTCAAGGCTGAAGGCGTAGAGCCTTATCCCGCCGCTTCTGGGAGAACGCACACCATAGCTCAAGTTCTGAGGATCTTTGATACCTTAACTAAAAAAGGTGGAAAGGTTATCCTCACTGGCCGGCTCCGAGCTCTTCGGGGGCATGGCAAGCTCACGTTTGGAAATCTGGAAGATGAGTCGGGTATTATTCAGTTTGTCGTTAAGGCTGATGAGGTCACAGCAAAACAGGCTAAGATATTTAGTCTTTTTGATGTCGGAGATCTCCTTCAGATTGAGGGACCGACTTTTATAACAAAAAAAGGTGAGCGGACAATTCTTGTGAAGGATGTCGTTCTTCTAACGAAATCGTTACGCGCATTGCCTGAGAAATACCACGGGCTAAAAGATACCGAAATGCGTTTACGCAAGCGTTATCTAGATATGCTCGCGAATCCAGAAGTACGAAAGCTCATCAGGAAGAAATCCTTGTTCTGGCAGTCGATGCGAAATTTTCTTCAAAAAAAGGGTTTTTTGGAAGTAGAAACACCCGTGCTCGAGTCAATTCCAGGAGGAGCCGAAGCTAGGCCTTTTATCACACACCATAATGCTCTAGATCGTGATTTTTTCCTTAGGATCTCTCTTGAGCTGCCTCTCAAGCGATTGCTCGTTGGAGGTTTCGAAAAGATTTTTGAAATAGGACGAATATTTCGAAATGAAGGAATCGATACCGAACATCTGCAAGATTACACTCAGATGGAATTTTATTGGGCTTATGAAAATTTTGATAATTTGAGGAAATTTGTCCAAGAAATGTATCAGCACGTAATCAAGGAGACTTTTGGGACACTAAAAACCACGTACCAAGGCGCGGAGTTAGACTGGGGTGGGGAGTGGGAAGTCAATGATTTTTACGATTTAATGATTAAGTACACAGGGGTGCAGCCGGGTGACCCCAGGGAAAAAATTGAAGAGGCGACCAAAAAGTTTGGCATAGACAAAGACTTGAAGGGAGTGATCAATCCAGGCAGACGCTGGGATATAATTTACAGTAAGCTTATCCGGCCCAACTTGATAAAGCCTCAATTTATGATCCGCACTCCTGTGGAAATGGAGCCACTAGCCAAGCGAGATCCATCAGATAACAGACGAGTACTTCGACTTCAAGTAATTGCGGCTGGTACAGAGCTCGGCAAGGGTTTTTCCGAATTAAACGATCCTCTTGACCAAAAAGCCCGTTTTGAGGAACAGATGGATTTGCGGAAAAGGGGAGATAAAGAAGCGCAAATACTGGATGAGGATTTTGTCGAAGCGCTAGAGTACGGCATGCCCCCATCCGTAGGTTTCGGACTATCCGAACGCTTATTCGCTGTATTGATGGGCAAGTCAGTTCGAGAAGCGGTGATTTTCCCCCCGATGAAGGAAGAATGATAGCATGCCAACAACCACCCTGCTTTTGGGAACTACAAATCCGAAAAAGATTGAATACTATCAGCGATTCTTGAAAGACTTAGGCCTCAAAATCGTCACAGCGTCAGATTTGCGCATTAAAGATCCGGAAGAGACGGGTAGTAGTATCGAAGAAAACGCCCGATTGAAAGCGAAATACTATTGTGAACAATCAAATATTACTACACTCGCCGATGATGCAGGGTTTGAAATACCAGTTTTGAAAAATTTTCCCGGCACACTGGCTCATCGGTTTACAGGCGAAGAAATGTCTGATGACCAAGTCGTCGAAGAAATCCTTCTTAAGATGCGTGGATTGAAAGGAGATGCGCGAAAGGCCAGGATGAAAGTAGTGTTAGCCTTGGCCTTGAATCCAGACAAGATTCATCTCGCTGCAGGCGAAATTGTTGGAATAGTGCCGGAAAAGTCGTACGAGAAAAGAATGAAACACTTCCCCTATCGTTCGCTACTATACTTACCCTCGCAAAAAAGATGGTTTTATGATCTAACAGATCAAGAGGAAGAGGAAATAGGGTACCGAGCCGCAGCGATTAAACAATTAATTCCGCATTTAAATAGAGAGCATGCTTGATATACATTTCATACGGGAGCACGCTGATCTGATCAGGGAGAGTTGCCGGAAACGGCGGGTGGTACTTGATGTTGACCGATTATTGTCGCTTGACACTACCCGCAGGCAAATTATTCACCAGATTGAGACTGTTCGTGCCGACCGGAAGCGAAGCTCGAAAAGCAAACCATCTGATGAGCAGATTATGAGACTGCGTGGTCTCGGAGAGCAGATCAAAAGACTCGAATTGGAATTGTCAACTCTAGAGCCGGGCTATAAAGAACTTCTATTGCAGGTGCCGAACCTTACTGATCCCAAGGCTCCCGAAGGAGGAGAAGGCGATTTTAAAATAGTAGCACAGCATGGTTCGGTGCCATCATTTGATTTCCAGCCTCAAGATCATGAGACGATAATGACGGGGCTTGGAATACTTGATCTTGAACGTGGATCTAAGGTCGCGGCCTCGAAATTTTATTTTTTGAAAAATGATGGCGTGCTCCTCAACTTGGCCCTCATCCGCTACGGTATAGACTTGGTGAGTCAATATGGGTACGAATTGGTACAGACGCCGGATGTTGCAAGAAATGAAATTCTCGCAGGCATCGGGTTTACCCCGAGAGGTCCTGAAACACAAGTTTATTCTATCGAAAATACAGAGCTGAGCTTGATCGGAACCGCAGAAATTACGATGGGCGGTTACCACGCCGGGGAAATTCTGGATCTGTCACGCGGGCCCAAGAAATATCTAGCCATCTCCCAATGCTTCAGGACCGAGGGGGGGGCGTATGGCAAGGTAAGCAAGGGACTGTTTCGTGTGCACGAATTTACCAAATTAGAAATGTTTATATTTTGTCGACCCGAAGAATCAGAGCAAATGCATGCTGAATTGCTGCGAATCGAAAGAGAAATTTGCGATGGTTTGCATCTAGTTTACCGTGTCATTGACATTGCCGCAGCTGATCTTGGTGCTCCAGCATATCGAAAATATGACCTGGAAGCCTGGATGACAATGAAAGAGGAGGGTGGCAGGAGAGGAGGGTGGGGCGAGATTACCAGCGCGTCGAACTGCACTGACTATCAGGCGCGCCGACTGAATATCCAGTATCGAAAGCCGGATGGAAGTACAGAATTCGTACATACTCTCAACGGAACTGCAATCGCGCTATCGCGTTTCCCCGTCGCGATTATTGAGCAATATCAGCAAGGCGACGGCAGCGTAGAAGTACCAGAGGTTTTGCAGAAGTATATGGGCAAGCGAGTTATCGGATCTTCCTAGAAAAGGATGATGGGGAAGATGAAAATTGGAGTATTTGATTCTGGTCTGGGTGGTCTGGTTATACTTCGAGCGTTGATCAGAATGTTACCGCAATACGATTACGTATATTTCGGAGATACGCTCCACATGCCTTATGGCGAAAAATCGCCAAGTGCGATTACTAAATATACTCAGGAGAGTGTTGGCTTTCTGTTCCGCCAAAATTGCGCTTTGGTAATAATAGCGTGTAATACCGCTTCGGCCACGGCGCTGAAGCATTTGCAGCAGCAATATCTCCCAAAAAATTATCCTGACAGACGGATTCTTGGCGTGGTCGTACCAACTCTTGAAGCGGTGGTAAGTCAACAAAAAAAAGGAGTGATTGGGATTTTAGCAACTAACGCCACCGTTCGTTCCAAAGCATATCCTCGAGAACTGAGAAAGCTGTCTTTAAAAGACTCGATTATCCAAATCGCCGCTTCCGAGTTAGTGCCGATTATCGAAAGCAACAACCGCCCCGCGATGAATCAGTTGATAAGAAACTACGCGCGGAAATTTCGCGATTTTAAAACTAAGACAGTCGTATTGGCTTGCACTCATTTCCCGGTTATAGTGAAAAGCCTGAAGCGACAGATCGCTTCAGGGACAACAGTCCTTTCGCAGGAAGAGATTATCCCGAAAAAATTGGCTGAGTACATTCGCCGCCATCCGGAGCTTGAAGCCCAGCTTTCCCGAAAAGGCAGAAAAGAGTTTTTCATAACTAAGCGCATGCCACGGTACAAGAAAATCGCGAAATCGTGGTTTGGCGGGACGATTAGTCTCAAAACCGCGAGACCATAAAATATGAAAGATCTGCGATGGGCAATTGGGAAGGTAATGCATCCGATCCGGCGCATGCTCTATCGCCGGAGTTTTTTCCGTCCTCGAATTTGGCGTATCGAATTTCAAGCAGTGGTAAGGAACAAAGGCGCGCGTTTTGCAAGAGCGGTCTTGCTTTTCCCCATGCCGCAGGCCGGACCCACACAGGAGATGTTAGAAAGACCGCGCTTCAATACCGCATGTGAAGTTAAGTCAGACCTTGTATACGGCAATGAATATGCACTCGTAAAACTTGATTTGGCGCCGGGTCAAGAAACATCCATTTTGCAACAAGCTCTGGTTCGGGTTTTTCCGCGGAAGGCACATTTTTCTGATTCAGCTAACAGTAGAACTGCGCAGCTGGGGCAAAAAAACGATCTATATCTTGTGGCAAACGCCTATATCACGTCAAACGATGTACAGATTCGATCACTCGCAAAGCAGATCGTGGGCCAGGACCATTCCGCCACGAATATGTTGCGGCGGGTTAACGAATACGTCGTGCGCAAGTTGCGCTACGGTCTCCCCATTGCTGGCTTATATTCAGCAGGTGACGCTCTGACGCTACCCTTGGTGGATTGCGGTGGTTTTGACACGCTCGAAGCTGCCTTGCTGCAGTCTCTGGGGTACCCGGTGAGAATTGTTTCCGGATTCTGGGCTACAGGAAAGCATGATAACGCGATGCATGCGTGGCTTGAAGTTCGATTGCCTGATGGGCAATGGGTAGGTCTGGATCCCTCGGTTGAGCACTTACAGCGTGCCGGAAAGTCTGCTCGCTTTTTAGGATTTGGACAGGTGGGTGCTGACCGGATTATTACTGGTTACGGCTGCGCTATTCCTGTGTCAGGACTAGCCGATCGGATCCCAATCTTACAAAACCCGATGGTCATCAATGGCCCGATTGATGATCTTGAAATTTCAGTGTTTTTTAAGACACCCACTTACCCATGAAGGCTATCTTTACTGCTCTATCGCCAAATTTACAGTCTGACGATGTGAGACTTGCAGCTCGTTTAGGGGTGTCTTTCGGGGACTGGGTCAACGGAGAAGCAGGAAGTAGTCTTGAGTCTGAAATCCGAAAACTAACGGGTGCCACTTGCGCGGCAGTATTTGCAAGCGGTCGCAGCGCTATGTCAGCGGCGTTACGCGCCGCAGGTGTGCAACCCGGAGACGAAGTTTTGCTGCAGGCTTACACATGCGTTGCCGTTCCCGATGCGGTATTGTGGGTCCAGGCGATCCCGAAATATGTTGATATAGAGGATGACTACTTGATGTCTGCAAAAGATTTGCAGGCAAAGATCACTAGCCGCGCAAGAATCCTGATAGTCCAACACACATTTAGCTCAAGAGAGCGCGTGCTTGAACTCATCAAGATCGGGCGCAGCCACGGACTTGTTATAATCGAGGATTGCGCTCATGCCCTAGGATCGAGAGTGAAAGGTCTGCAAGCGGGGATGCTGGGTGATATAGGAGTTTTCAGCTTTGGGAGGGACAAGGTTCTTTCCTCAGTGTTCGGGGGCGCTGCTATCACGTGCTCGCAAACGTATGCAGACAAGCTTCGGATAGAGCAAGGTAAGTTGGTGCCGCCTCCCCGAGCATGGGTGTTCCAGCAGCTCATGCATCCGCTTTTAACTTGGGTCATTCGTGCTACTTATGATTTGATAGTAGGGCGGATCCTGTTGAGCCTGACACGCAAATTTAAGCTTTTGTCGCGACCGGTAGAACCGCAAGAGAAGAGGGGCATTCCACCGAGTTTCTTCCAATACAGGATATCTAACGCCCTCGCAGTCCTTGCGATCAACCAATTGCGTAAATTGGAATCGTTTCGGGGCCATCGGGAGCGGATCACACGTTACTATGACAAAAGCCTCTTTTCTGATAAGTTAATAAAGCCTATTTTACAAGGGGCCGACCCGGCGTTTCTTAGATATCCCATCCAGGTCGCAAAAGCGAAAGCCCTTCTCGCGGCTGCAGCAAGAGATAAAATTTTTTTGGGGGACTGGTATCAGCAGTCTATTGCCCCCGAAGGGGTAGAGTATCCCCGGGTGAATTATGATCGCGCATTGTGCCCTAAATCCGAACTAATGACAAGCGGTTCTCTGAATCTACCTACTCACATTGGCATTACCGAAAGTCAAGCAGCTGATATTGTAAAGTGGCTTCTTGCACACATATGATACAGGTGAGAGAGATTGAAGACAGGAAGCTGTGGGACGATTTTATAAAAACCCGCAAGCCTCATTCGTTTCTACACTTGTGGGAGTGGGGGACTGTACAGGAAATATTAAAACAGAAAATATTACGCCTTGGCATTTATGATGGCAACCGGCTCGTAGGGGTGGCTCTATTGATCGAGATTGGTTCTCGTCGGGGAAAATTCTTTTTTTGTCCACACGGACCGCTTTTGGATTGGAATCAACCCGCGTTACTCAGTGAATTGGTGGCCGCAATTAAGAAAGAAGCCCGCCTGCGTCGCATGGATTTCCTGCGTTTCAGTCCGCTTGAGAAGAAATCCGAGTTGCGCCAGCGCCAATTGAGAGAGCTTGGGTTTCGTCCCGCGCCCATGCATATGCACGCGGAGATGGTTTGGTTATTGTCTTTGGATCAAGATGAATCTAAACTTCTTGCGGACATGCGTAAGTCAACCAGGCAGGCAATTGCGAAGGCGCAAAAAGCCGGTGTCATAGTCAGAAGTTCTTCTGACATACATGACCTTGAGTTGTTTGAGCGCTTATACTCTGACACGGCGCGCAGGCAGCAATTCGTACCCTTTAGTGAAGAGTATCTTCAAGCTGAATTCACTATTTTTTCTTCCGCGGATAAGGCCAGGGTTTATTCGGCTGAATACCAAGGACGCGTGGTTTCGGGCGCGCTGATATTGTACACTGATACAGAAGCCTTCTATCACCAGGGCGCCTCACTGCCAGATCAAGCGACATTTGGCGCATCTCATCTGCTACAATGGACGATAATACGCGACGCTAGATTGAGAGGATGCACATTTTATAATTTTTGGGGCGTTGTCCCACCGGAAAAACATGATCACCCATGGTCTGGGCTTTCTCTGTTCAAAAGAGGGTTCGGAGGGTTTTCGGAGGAGTACACCCACGCACATGATCTACCTTTGCGCTTTCGATATTGGGGAGCATGGGCAGTTGAGAGTCTAAGACGCATGAAAAGACGATTGTAAGTATGGATTTCCCTTTTTTGAGAAAATTTTCTAACCCCCGTTCAAGCGCGTCGCAGAGGTTTCGACAAACGCAATTTCAGCATCGCATTCGGGAAGCACGAGGATATCGCCGCGCGCCGCGGATTACACCTGTTGCAAAAACCACGCTCAAAGTGGCGCCGTTTCGATATGGGACGATTCTTGGGGTAGCAGCGATTCTCACACTACTCGCGTCCACGGTCTATCTTATCAGCTTCTCTGATTTTTTTTTGGTGACCACGGTTTCGGTGTCCGGAAATAATCAAATTGCAAGCAACGCCATCGAATCTGCAATTCGCGACCTGCGTTCAGACCGTCTTTTTGGCATTATTCCTCGCTCTCACATGTTACTCATGTCTCAAACAAGGCTTGCGCCCTACTTGGCGAATAAGTTTCCCAAGCTCATCGGTCTGCAAAAGGTAGTAAGGATTTGGCCTCGGTCCCTAGAGTTAACCATCGAAGAACGGCGGCCTGTAGCGATCTGGCAATCACAGGATAAGTTTTTTTTGCTTGGGCACGACGGTATCATAGCCGACCAGCTTCCCCCCGGGTATGCAACCTCTACGCGAACTTATTTGCGGATCGAGGATTTGACCGGTTCTACCGTCGAAAGCGGTCAGCGTATAGCGAGTGCCACCATCCTCAAATTCATCTCGCTCTTGCAAACAGAATGGGACAGTAAAATTGGTACGCTCGTAGAATCGGTGCGGGTTGAGGGACCTGGATCGGGAGACGCCTCTGTGGCGACTCAGGCAGGTTGGACGGCGTTGTTTGATTTAACAACCAATCCAGCGCAACAGCTTGGCAATCTAAGCTTGATTCTTCGTGCTGAAATCCCCGATCAAAAGAAGAATCAATTACGATACATAGACGTGAGGCTTGCGAGCGTAGCGTATTATTGTTACCGGGAAGAACCATGCGACGCGATCGTACCCTCATCAAAGCCTGAAAATATTCAGCCTGCAAAATAAAGCCGCCAATAAACTTATCCACCTTGACCCAGACTTGAACCTGCCTTAGGATAGATTTGAGAAAATAAAACCAAGAAAGATGGAAAAAGCATCGTATTACCTGGTCATTGCTATAGGAGCGATATTTCTTATAGCAGCCTCAGTCTGGCTATTTATAATTTATCCCGCAAGCGTTTAAACACTCAAGGGACTTTTTGATTTATATGGAACAACCTACATCTATCCAAGACAACAGCAATACCATGCGTCGCAAATTGTATGTGCTACTAGCACAGATCGCAGGTTATGCATCGCTAGTTGCTTTCATATTGGCTTTGGTCAACAAGCTTGACAATGAAGAGTGGTTATTTACGCCCTCGGATCTTTTCCAAGCAGCACTCTATTTAGTTCTTTTCGCGATTTTCTCTTCCATGGCTGCTGTTGCGATCCGTCCTTAGAGCCGATTTCGTTCGAATACCTCCAGCTCATGAGCTGAGCTATCCGCCCCGGTGAGGCGGATTTTTAGTGTTTGACGCCACGCAGTATCAGAATCAAGTGCCTTTCCGCTTTCAGTTTTAAAAAATCTTAAGAATATATCGATGCGACTAGAAGTTAGCTCGTGCGAAAAGCCGTCGTTGGTATTGGAGCTTGGAACGCCAAGATATTGCGTTGTATTTCCGAGAAAGAAGCTTATGTATAATCCTTCTTTCCAGTTGTCAGCTGCAACTCTCGAACTCAAAGGATATGCGCTTCGAATTTTGTCCGCCGCTTCTTGGTAAGCTGTCGATGGCTCAGTGAACCAATACAAATACCTCAAGTCTCGCAATGACTGATATGAAAACGATGCAAAAAAAAGAAGTGTCAGAGCGACTTTATATTCTTTTCGAAGGGGAATGTTTTCAGGGACTGAAAACACGAAAATGGCGATCAGAACCAATACGGGCCAGAAGTATCGAGGGTCTGCCGTCGTCATGGTTAATATATACCCCATAGAGTATATGACGATTGTCAGCAGCAGCCACCAGTAGAGTTTCCGCAGACGAGCGAACAACGCTGTCAGCAATAATAGTATTATTCCCATTTGTGAAAATCGCAGCAGATCGTACTGGATTAGCTGCAGGGCTACTTGTGAGTTGTTCTCAATAATGTATCCGTACTCGCGCAACCTATCTGTGACGCTAAGTCTGGGCCAGACTGGATAAGGCAGTATAGTGGGGTCTTCCCAGGCGGTGAGTGTATTTTCTGGGGGCTCCCAGAGTCCCGAAACTATTGGATGCTGCAGGGGGGCCAATCCAGGACGGAGAAGTGCATGATTTATTCTGCCAGATGAACCCGCCTCTAAGCGGTGGTATTTAACGGATAGCACCATAATCCAGGGCAAAACGACTGCCGAGAAGGCAACCAGCCCGTAAAGCCAGACGATAATATTTCGCGGAAGTCGAGCCTTGTCTGTATTCGGGGCAACCTTGTACTGCCCCCGCAAGAGAATACATGTAACCGAGAAATGGATCAGGAAAAAAGGTAGTGCGTAAGATTTTGCGAGGAAAGCAATCCCGCCGAGCAACCCAGCTATTATACTCAGACGCTTGGAGGGAAAGCGCGGATCTGTCAATATCCAGAAATACCACACCAGAACAGTTGTTACTATGAGATCCGGAGTCAGAATCTGGGTTGCCCAAACCAAGGACGCCCCCGTCATAATTATTACCAGCATCAACCTAGCATACAGGTTGGTAATGAATCTTTGTGATAATACCCAAACCCCTATTGAAAAAAAATACCCGCAAGATAAAAGAACGATTTTTGCTGATAATAAAAAATCTATTCGA
>MFEO01000004.1:0-12386 GCA_001777585.1 Candidatus Doudnabacteria bacterium RIFCSPHIGHO2_01_FULL_50_11
TTTGTATGGCAGGAGGAAAAAATTATGTGTTTTTTATGGAGCGTTTGACCACCCGCTGCAGTTTTCTTGTTGTCTCCCGCTGCTTGATCGTCTCTCGTTTGTCGAATTTTTTCTTCGCGCGGCCGACTCCGATCAGGATTTTTACCCGGCCGCGGCTGACGTGCAGCTCCAGAGGCACGAGCGTTCGGCCGCGTTCTAGGAGGGCGGATTGCAGGCGGCGGAGTTCTTGGGCATGGACTAAGAGTTTGCGGGAACGCTGCGGATCGTACGATTCGTTGCTTGTGGCATAGCGGTACGGCTGGATCTGCGCGCCCACGAGGTAGAGCTCGCCGCCGAGTACTTTCGCGTAGCTGCCCACCAGGCTTGCGCCGCCGGTCTTTGCTGATTTGACCTCTGGCCCGGTCAATACTATGCCCGCCTCGAGTTTGTCGAGTATTTCATAGTCTGAAAACGCGCGCTTGTTGCGGGAGATTGGTTGCATGGAGGTATTGTACCATCATCATCGTGATGCGCGAATTGTGGTATAATAATGGAGAATTTATGAAAAGAAATACCTTACGCAACTATATCCAAGAGCTGCTTATCGATGTGTTAAAATCCGATTTTCCACTGCACGCCAACCTGGATTTTTCCCTCGCCGAACCCCCCAATCGCGACTTTGGGGATTACGCTACCAACTTGCCATTGCTTTTGGCGAAGCGCACAGGCAATAAGCCGAAGGAGGTTGCGAAGACACTGATCCCGCGTCTTCAGGGGTTGGACCGTGATCGCGAAGCGGCGTTCCTGGAAGCGAGCGAGCGGGCAGGATTTATCAACTTCAGATTCTACCCAGAGTATTTGCTGAAGATTCTGGCGCAGATTAATGCCGACGGAGGCGGTTTTAGGGCCTCTCAAGCCGGGGGCGGCAAGAAGATCTTGGTAGAATATTTCCAGAATAATGTTGCCAAGCCGCCGCATGTGGGCCACGTACGCTCCGCGGTGATCGGGGACAGCATATTGAGAATTCTCCGCTACCTCGGGTACGCGGCGGAATCAGATACCCACATAGGGGATTGGGGGACGCAGTTTGGCATCTTGCTTTCAGCGTACAAAGAATTCATAAACTCGGGCGGAGAGCGGACGCAGATCGCGAGTTCTCCCATTGAAGAACTGAACAAATTGTATGTAGTGACCACCCAGAAAATAGAAGACCAGCCAGAGCTTTTGGAAAAAGGGAAGCAGGAATTTGCAAAATTAGAAAAAGGCGATACGGAGAATCGCAGCCTTTGGGAATGGTTCGTCGCAGTGTCCGCAGAGGATTTTGAGAAATACCGCGTCCTCCTAGATATTCTCCCTTTTGATCATGCCTTGGGGGAAAGCTTCTACCTCGACAAAATGCCGGAAGTTCTAGCCGACACGAAAAAGCTTGGTCTTTTGACGGAGTCTGAGGGCGCGCAGATTGTCAATCTGGAAGACAAGAAACTCGGCGTAGCTATCATGGTCAAATCCGACGGGGCCACCACTTACCTTTTGAGGGATCTAGCCACGATCAAGCATCGCATCAGCCGTCAGAAATTTTCCAAGATACTCTACGTAGTGGACAGCCGCCAAGCGCACCATTTCCAACAGGTTTTTGAGATCGCCTCGCGTTTAGGCTATGTGAAAGGCTCCGGCATGCTTTTGCACGTGGATTTTGGATTTATGTCCTTGCCTGAAGGGGCGATCTCCACTCGCAAGGGCAGTGTCGTGAGCCTCAAGAATCTAATTGAAGAAACTCAAAAAAGGACTCTGCAGATTATCGAAGAGAAGAATCCGTCCCTGCCAAAAAAGAATATGGTAGCGAGGCAGGTAGCCCTGGCCGCGATAAAATATTTTGACCTGTCTCATAATCGTAAAAGCGACATTGTTTTTCGCTGGGACGAAGTGCTGGATTTTGAAGGCAACAGCGGCCCGTACTTGCAATATGCGTATGTGAGAATCAGCGGAATACTCAGAAAATTGGGTCAGCCGCCTCCAGCGCAATTCGCCGGCCGTGTAAAAAAAATCGCGTTTGACCAAACAGAGATGAGATTGCTGCGCAAGCTCGCCAAATTTCCCGACGCTGTAGAAGATGCGGCAGCAGACTACATGCCGCATATCATATGCACTTATTTGTACGAATTATCCCAGGATTTTAATAGTTTTTATGAGGCAGTTTGGGTGCTGAAAGAGAAAGACAAGGAGCTGAAGAATTTCCGCATCGCTCTCATAGCAGCCTGCGGTACCGCCATCCAGCGCGGCCTGGGGCTTCTCGGAATTGAAGCGATTCAGGAAATGTGACCGACTTTGCGGCGAAGCCGCGATGGAACAACGGGAAATTCACAACTACAGTCATATGCAAGACGAGGTTTACGATGTGGTAAATGAAAAGGGCGAGAAAGTCGCAACTGCCACTTGGCACGAAGTTCATGCCAAAGGCTTGCTCCATGCCACCGCAGCGGCCTTGGTTTTCAAGGATGCCAGCAAGAAAGAAATTTTGATTAAAAGACGCAGTAACAGCATGATACAAAAACCCGGATTATGGGAATATTCTGCCGGCGGTCATGTCTTGGCGGGGCAAACTCCCGAAGGAGGCGTCCGAGCAGAATTGCAAGAAGAATTATTTGAAGGCCGTAAGCTTCCGAAATTTGTTATTCGCCCGGTCATGAAATTTTTTAATAACGATATACCGAACAATAAAGAAATTCTCCATTTGTTTGAAGCCATATACCCCGGCCCGTTTTTCCATGGGAGAAAGGAAGTTGCCGCACCCCCGAAATGGGTGAAATGGTTAGACTTGCTGGCGGACATGAGAAATAAGCCGGAAAAATACACGCCAGTTTTCCATAACATCATCGAGCATTATCAGCGAAGCCAAGCAAGCGGATGAGGATTGGAATTGACGCCGGTAGTAGTGCGCCCAAGGCGGGCACTCCCGGGCGAGAGTTGGAGCGTTGATAGCTCACTAAGTTTCTTGATCACAGAAAGGCCTATTTATGCGTATTGGAATTGATTGCAGAACGATACTCAACCCCGATGCCGGCGAAAAAGCCGGCATCGCTCACTATACCTATCATCTGGTGAAGAATTTACTGGCGTTAGCGCGCACCGACGAATTTGTGCTCTTCTTTGATCATCGCGCGCGCGGGATCGCGCCGCAGTTTCTGGAGCCGAACAGCATCATCCGTTTTTTTTCATTTTCCCGGTATAAGAAATACTTGCCGTTCGTTTACTCGCATATCTTGTCCGCATCTACAATTGCGGAAGAAAAATTGGACTTATTCCATTCGCCTGCCAACGTCGTACCCTTTCGCTATGGCGGCAAGTTCGTCGTGACGATTCACGACCTGGCTATCTACCGGGAACCCAACATGTTTCCAAGTCGGCAGGGTTTTTCGATCCGCTATCTGGTCCCACGGAGCATTCAGCGAGCAGAGCGGATCATCGCGGTGTCAGAATCGACGAAGCGGGATGTCATAGAATTTTTTAAACTTCCGAAAGAGAAGGTGGTGAGAATTTACGAGGGAGTTGACCACGACAGATTCATTGGCGTAGGGTCCGACGATGCCGTAGCGGAGCATCTCAAGCGCACCTATGGAATTAAAAAAAAATATATTTTGTACGTGGGGACCCTGGAGCCTCGCAAGAACCTGATCCGTCTGATCGAAGCGTACTATCAGGCCCTGCAGCGTGGGCCTTCTCTCATGAATCAATATCAGCTCGTCTTGGCGGGCAGCAAGGGCTGGCTCTACGAGGAAATCTTTGAAGAAGTTAAATCAAGAAATCTAGAACAACACGTGATGTTTTTAGGCTATGTGCCGCCTGGCGATTTGCCGAACCTGTACCGGCTCGCGACCGTGTTTGTGTACCCATCGATCTACGAAGGCTTTGGTCTGCCGGTCTTGGAAGCGATGGCCGCAGGCGCGCCGGTACTGACCAGTTCGGTATCTTCTCTCCCCGAGCTGACCGGCGATGCCGCAGTCTTGGTGGACCCGCTCGACACGGAGGGCATGTCGGAAGCCTTGGAAAAATTATTGAAAGACACCTCCTTTCGTGCGTCGCTAGCAGAGCGGGGGAGAAGGCGAGCCCGCGAATTCAGCTGGAAGAAGTGCGCAACCCAGACCTTGCAGTTATATCGGGATTCAATCGTGGATTAAATACAATTTTTACAAGATTTTTGGTATAATACTGGTAGTGCATGGGGATTGGGCGTCCAATTTTTTGAGTTTATTTAGCTTTTTTCCGAATATTTAGACGAATGTACAAGAAGGTCGAGCCACACCCGAATTTTTCCAAGATTGAGAAGGAGATCCTTCAGTTCTGGCGAGAAGGAAAGATTTTTTCCGCGTCTCTGAAGAAGAACGCAGGCAGCAAACCCTTCGTGTTTTTCGAGGGCCCGCCGACCGCAAATGGCAAGCCCGGGATTCATCATATCGAAGCCCGGGCATTTAAGGATGTTATCTTGCGCTTTCAGAGCCTGCGGGGCCGACACGTCGTGCGCAAGGCCGGGTGGGACACGCACGGATTACCGGTTGAGCTGGAGGTGGAGAGGAGCCTGGGCATTTCCGGCAAGCGCCAAATCGAGAACCTGGTACCCGACGATAAGTCCGCTAGTATCGCCAAGTTCAACGAGCTTTGCCGCGTCAATGTCTGGAAATACAAAGACGAATGGGAGAAATTCACTGAACGCATCGGCTTCTGGATCGACATGAGCGACCCGTACATCACTTACGACAAGCGCTATATTGAAAGCGTGTGGCAGATACTGAAGAAGATCTCAGAGCGCGAAGTGAACGGAGAGCCGCTGCTATTTCAAAGTCACAAAGTCTTGCCCTACTGTCCGCGCTGCGGCACGGCACTGTCATCCCACGAAGTCGCCCAGGGCTACCGCAGCGTCACGGATAACTCCGTGTTCGTCCGCTTTCTTCTCAAGCAGAGCAGGTTGCAGATAAAAAATCCAAACGGCGAACCCGAAGTGATAGAGCTTGATGGCCCGGCTTATATCGTCTCTTGGACCACGACACCTTGGACCCTGCCGGGCAATGTCGCCCTCGCCGTCGGCGAGGACATCGAGTACTCTCTCATCAAGCGCGAGAGTGAGTACTATATAGTAGCGACCCAGCTTCGGGACAAGATCCCTTCTCTTGGTGGGGAAGAGATTGAACGTTTCCCCGGGCGATTTCTTACGGGACATTCATATGAGCCGCTTTTTGAAGTTCCCGAGTTGCACTCGCCGAAGTCTTATAAGATTTACACTGCGCCGTTTGTCACTACAACGGAGGGTACGGGCGTTGTCCATACTGCGGTGATGTACGGCGAAGACGACTACCAGCTGGGCAGCAGGGTGGGCTTGCCCAAATTCCACACTGTCGCGGGAGACGGGACCTTCATCGACTCGCTGTCCGATCTGGCCGGAAAACAGGTGAAGGATCCGCAGACTGAGAAATCAATCTTGCGCTATTTGCAAAAAAAGAACGCACTCATGGGCGAGAAGGCATATCAGCACGACTATCCCTTCTGCTGGCGTTGTGGCACTGCGCTATTGTATTACGCCCGTAGTTCCTGGTTTATCCGCATGTCGGCGCTGCGGGCTGAATTGCGCAAAAACAACGAGCAGATTACCTGGGTGCCGGACCATATCAAGCGGGGCAGATTCGGAGAATGGATCGAAGAAGTCAAAGATTGGGCGATCTCCCGGGAGCGCTACTGGGGCACGCCGCTGCCGATCTGGATTTGCCCGCAGGAAGGCTGTGGCAAGGTGAGCATCATCGGCTCTTATGAAGAATTGTTTTTCCGCGCTGTCTTGGATAATCCCCAGGAATTTCAGCAGCGATTCGATCCGCACAAGCCTTTTATTGACGATATTCGCCTACGATGCGACCGTCCCGATTGCCCGGGGGTAATGGAGCGGACTCCGGAGGTTCTTGATGTCTGGCTGGACTCAGGCGCCATGCCTTATGCCCAGTGGCATTATCCTTTCGAGAACGAACAGATGTTCGCCGCGCAGTTTCCCGCCGACTACATCAGCGAGGCGATTGATCAGACGCGCGGCTGGTTCTATACGCTTCTCGCGGTAGCGACTGCTCTGGGCGAACAGCAGCCTCCGTTTCGGTCCGTCATTTGCCTGGGGCATGTCTTGGACGAGAAGGGCCAGAAGATGAGTAAGTCGCGGGGCAACGTGATCGACCCTTTCCAATTGATTGAGCGATACGGTAGCGATATCGTTCGATGGTATATGTATTCCGTGAATCAGCCCGGCGAGCCGAAGCGTTTCTCCGAGCGGGACCTGGTCGTGCTCCAGCGAAAAGTCCAAATGATTTTCTGGAATGTGTTGAATTACTTCGTCACTTATTCCAATACCGTCGGCTGGGAATCGGGCAAGGGAAAGTTTACCGATGCGGACCGACTCGATAACGTGCTCGACCAATGGATTCTGGCCCGGCTGCAAGAGACGGCGGCAGAGGTAACGCAGAGCCTTGATGTTTTGAATGTATTTCGCGCCTCGCGCTCGCTCGAGGATTTTATCGACGAATTGTCTACCTGGTACCTGCGCCGCAGCCGAGGCCGGGAAGACAGCGATTTTTTCACGATTCTAGACCATTGCATTCGCACGACCACGCGTCTTCTGGCTCCGTTCATGCCCTTATTTGCTGATGCGGTGTTCCGCATTATCAGAAGCTCTCACGATCCGGAGTCGGTCCACCTGACTGATTGGCCGGCCTCCGGGGGAATGAGTGAATCAGCCCGCACAATATTATTGCGCATGAAGGAAACCCGCGCTATCGTGGAAGCGGTCCTTGCATGGCGGAAGACCACTGGGCTCAAAGTGCGCCAGCCCTTAGGCGACCTGGTAGTCGTGACAAAAACTTCAGACCTTGAGCGTTTCTTGGGGCTTATGTCTGAAGAATTGAATTTTTTGAATGTTCAATTGATGGCGGAGCCGCCTCAAAACCCGGCTTTAAAAAAACTCGAATTTTCGGCCGTCACCGACTGCATGGTATTCCTCAACCCAGAAATATCTCCAACGCTGCGCTCGCAAGGACTCGCCCGTGAGCTTGAGCGGCAAGTGCAAGATTTGCGTAAGCGTGGGGGGTTGAAGGTCGGGGAGCGCATTACCCTGCATTATGAAACTGACAGCCCCGAAATATATGAAGCGTTCGAATATTTTGATGAGGGGAAGACCTATGTGGCGAGCGTCATCGGCGCTCGCATCGAGACGCCAATATCGGTGCAGATTGAACTATCCGGACACAAGATCTGGCTTGGACTCAAACGTGCTGCAAAATAATTATGCCCAGTAATACAACCCCAGAAGCAGATCCAACGAGTTGTATCACTTCGGGGCATCGCCTGACAGCTTGCTTCCCTAACACATTATGTTAACAACGCAGTTTTATAAATTAAATGAAGCGAAGCCCGGTAGTGAACCGAAGGTTCTACTACTGGGTTGATATACTGGGTATGCGGGGACGGACACATTCAGCCATCGTTATCAAGAGAGCTCCTTATCGGGAAGCCGATGAGGTTTTGACTTGCTGGTCTTGGGATATAGGCAAGATTCGATTGCTCGCGCGCGGCGTTCGGAAGAACGAAAGCCGACTCAAGGGAGCGCTTTCACCTCTGGCCTGGCTTGAATTCGATGTTGTTCCTTCAGATCATCTCCCGATTATCGCCGGGGTCAGGCGGGTGGCTTCATACTCGCGCGCGGGAAGGGATTTGAAGCGAGTCGCCTTGGTATTCACAATTTTTGAAATGATCCTGAGGGCAACTCCCGATCGCCAGCCGGTAAGGAACGTGTCTCTTCTTTTACGGTCGGCCCTAGATCAACTTTCCCAGGATGGGCCGGTTGCGTCAGAGTTCCTCTTAGTATTTCGGTACCGGCTTCTGTCAGCTCTGGGATATCAGCCGCGTTTCGATCGGTGCAGCTCGTGCGGCAGATCTCTTAAGAGCGAGCCTTCGCGCTGGAGTCCGTCATGGCATGGTATAGTATGTGAACGCTGTGCTCTCGGATTGGAACGAATTAGCATTCTTCCGGCGGTGGGCGTTGAGTTCTTTACCGCTCTGGAAAACTCAACCGAAGTCTTCCCTCAAGTTATGCTCGATTCTAATCTCGAGCCTTTGCTGGAAGGGTGGTTGGGAGGGGTGTTCCAAACTATTATTGAACGATCTCTCAATTCAAGCCCGTTTCTCGTTAAGCACGCCTAAAGTATTCTATCAAAACATATTTCATGCTCGAGCCGCCAAAAAACTCTATCTATTCCATGCCCGAGGAAGAGATAACCGAGGGAGCCAAGTTGCCCGGGGCAAGTTTACTAACTCGCGTGCCCCGTACCGCCCAATGGTTCGCTGTTGTGGGAGTACTGATCTTGGGACTCTTGGCGTTCATCGGGTGGCGGGTGTTCTGGAATCCTCAATCCGGCAGTCCGGCAAATGTTGTTTTGCACTTCGACATCACCACCGATGTCACATCTGGAAGCGCAGTGGAATTCACATTGACGTATGAGAATCGTGATTCTCACGCGCTTAAGAATGTCCGGCTGGAAATTCTCTATCCGGACGGTTTTCGATTCTTGGATTCTTCCGTCACCAGCCGGGAGGGAACAGGAAGGAATTTTGATTATGACCAGATCCCCAGTCGCGGAAGAGGCTCGATTGTAATTAACGGGCTCTTCACCGGTATTCCGGATGAGAGCAAGCTCTTGCAGGCAAAGATTTATTACCAACTGGAGAATTCCAGTGCGCAATTTTTTTCCCAAACCGAAGTAAGAGTCAATTTGCTCGCCCCCGACCTGAATCTTCGCGTGAGCGGACCGGCGCAGGTGATCAATTCACAGAAGATCGAATACACTGTCTCGTATCAGAATATCTCGGGCCAGACCCTAACGCGGGCCCAACTCCAACTGGCTCTACCCGACGGTTTCGAATTTGCATCATCGTCAATACCAACGCTCGATCGAAAACGGTGGGATCTGGATACTCTCGTTCCTGACCAGGCAGGCACACTTCTCCTCCGCGGCCGCATGAGCGGATCCATCGGGGACGAGCGCGTATTGAAAGCTGAACTTGGATATATCGACAATGGCACGTTTGTGCTGCAAAATCGGGCCTATTTTACCTCTACCATTATTGAGTCTCCCTTACATGTGTCCTACTCATCGGCCGTGAAGAACGGGATTGCTGAAGAAGGGGATACGATTACATTCACAATTACATACGTTAATGCGGGGCGCGAGGGCATTCACAATGTCCGCTTAGGCATGCATTTCGAAGGCGACGCTGTCGACTATAAACACGCGAGGGCAGAGGGTGGCGCCCTGGTCGGGCACGATTTTCTTTGGAACGCTTCAAGTAAGCCGCAGCTTGCTCTCATCCAGCCGGGGCAGTCGGGGAGCTTCTATCTCGATATAGGCGTGAACCGGGACCTCGGATCATCTGGGGTGAAGGACCCTACCATCTCATTCAACGCATATTCTAGCGCGGATGAATTTGCTGATCCTATTCTCGGCACTCCCGACAGAGTGAAGATAAGAAGCCGCGTGCAACCTGACGTGCAAGTCTCATATGTCTCTGGACCTCAGCCGCCTCGTACAGATCAAGACTCCCAGTATCGGATTACGCTTCGAGTGAGCGATTCTTTTAATGAACTTGACGATATCTCCTTTTCTGGTTACCTGAATATTCCCTTCGTGTCGTTGATTGACGGTACCATAGATCCCACAGGAGAAAGCGGGCAGGTGAACTTCATCGACTCTTCCGGCCGACTGACATGGCGCGTCACTACTCTCCCCGCATTTTCCACTCGCCAGGTTTCCTTTGTTGTCTCAGTCCGCTCACCCGGCGGCTCGGCTGTGGCCATGCCAATCACCAAGAGCATGGAGGTTTCGGCGACTAATACATTTACAGAAGAAGCGCTGCCTGCCGTTCGCGTCGAAGACCGCAACATCAATCTTCAGTGAAGAATTCTGTATCTGGGTTTGTGAACTGCTAGTGAAAAAATCCCCCGCCTAGGCGGGGGATTTTCAGACTCGTTGGTTTGCTAGAAGAATTTCAGTGGATCGTACTTCGTTCCGTTCTTGATGACCTCAAAGTGCAAGTGGTTGCCCGTCGCCCCGTATGTCCGGCCGGTGTTCCCGACGCGGCCCAGCATCTGCCCTTTGGCGACCTTGTCTCCGGCCGATACATACAGCTCTGACGCGTGTGCGTAGCGGGTTTTCAGGCCATTCCCATGGTTTATGACAGCGGTATTTCCATAGCCGCTTTGCCAGCCCGACAGTTCCACTATGCCGTCTTGGGCGGCCCAGAATTGCGGCCTTTGGCCATTGCTGACATCGAGCGCGCGGTGCCTGGAAGAGTAGTATTGGGTGATATTGTGTGTTGCGAGCGGCCATAGAAGAGCGCCGCCACTGCCGGCATAATCATCAGGCACATTTGCCGTCTTCACATCCACTTTTTTCAGGCTATCGAGTTTTGGCTTGGCACTTGGCAAGACTTCTGCCTGCCCGTTTGGAATAATAAGAATTTCTCCCTGCTGGATATCTTCCGGCACCTCAATCTCATTGAAGTCGAGGATCGCCTCCGGGTCAACTTTGTATTTTTTGGCAATCGATTCTATCGTTTCGTTTTTTTGGACGGTATGGCTGATGCCGTCGGTTGGCAAGATTTTCAGATGCTGGCCTGGCTTGATGTAGTCAGCAACGTTCAGCTTGTTTTCGTACAATATAGTCTGGACCGACACTCCATACACGCTTGCAATACGCGCAAGTGAATCGCCGCCCTTGACGGTATACTCTTCAATGTCCCGATTCTGGAACGCGTCTTTTGAAGTATAGTTCGGCTTTTGGAGTACTCCGTCAGGACTCATCATCGGAAGGCTGTCGCGTGATTTGGACGCATCTTCTGCTGAAGCTCCTCCATGCGCGAGCAGAGGAGGAGGAGAGGCTTGGGCGGTTGATATGTAGCGCTGTTTCTCGGGCGAGATTTGGATTTTCTGGGTCTTCATCTCTGCTATGAGATTGGGGTTTGTGTCTGGGTAGGCCAGAAGCAAGCCTAAGTAGCGGTTCCCGGCCGAACGGGGGGCGGGGTTGAGATTGGAGACATTTACCGCCACACTTAGCAATGCGACAAGCGCGAGAGTGATTTCCAGACCGAATGCAAAAAAATTCCTTCTCAGGAAAGAAAAGGAACGGGAAGATGATCCAATGAAATGGCGGGTGCGGACGAGAATCTGAGGAGCTCGCATGATTCGAGCATGCGCGCTTGAAGAGATTCGTGACAGTCTAGACGCCGTCGTGCGATTAGACCACGAATCCCTGGTTGGTTCCAATGTTGATTTTTTGTCGGTTCTTGGCAGTTTCAATTCTTCAATATCGCGCGAGAGATCACGGCGTAATTTGGGAATGTCCCGCGACCGGATTGAATGATGAAGCGTTCCTCAAACCTCCTGGGGAGCGAACAGGATAATAAAAAAAGAGCTTATACTCTTTATTACATTAACCTCTATTCACAAAAACAAGCTTATCAGCAGCCCGGTCTGGGGTCAAGGATTTGAAATTCACTCAAGAGCCTCCAAAAGCAAATATTGGGCTTTGTTTTAGCCAATTTTTATCGTATGGTTTTGTCCACAGCAATTTTCTTTTGGCCCAAATAAGAGATTTTTTGATCATATTGATCTGCTATACTTCAATCGATGAAATATCTCTCGATCAAATGGCAATACCTCATCATTCTTCTTCTTGGCATAGGGGTAGGAATAGTCGTGGCGATCAGCTGGGATAAGCCGCAGGCTGCGGCATACGTCGTGAGTCTGTACACGCGGAATACGGAGTATCGGATTGTGACATTGGCGGATTCGGTGGAATCACTCCTGGAGGAGCAGGGAATCAATCCTTCCCTGGGAGAGGTTATGCCGCGAGGCGAAACCAAGCTTGAGTCAGGCATGCGGATACACTACGTATCACCATTGCGGATCATCTTGTTCGACGGCCCCGGGCGTCTGGAGGCGACTACAACTGCCGCGACCATAGGTGAATTTCTCGATCAGCGTTCAGTCCATCTCTTCCCCAAAGACCGCGTCAGCCCCGATCGAGATACCTTCCTGACTGATGGGATCACCATCCATATCGACCGGACGGTTGAGTTCGACGATATAGTCGAGCAGGATGTACCCGCCGACACTCGCTATCTATCCGATGATGAGAAGTTGTACGGCACTGAATATGAAGAGAGTCCCGGAAGCGCCGGTCGAGCGCGTATTGTGTATCGGGTGACGCAGAAGAACGGCAAAGAAATATCCCGTCGAGTAGTCACACGCACGATCTTGAGGGAGCCAGTCCCGGCCGTAGTCAGGAGAGGTACGAAGATCGTAGTTGAAGCCTATGAGTCAGGCACCG
>MFEO01000004.1:12407-12499 GCA_001777585.1 Candidatus Doudnabacteria bacterium RIFCSPHIGHO2_01_FULL_50_11
GTTGCTTGTGCGCGGCGCATCCTTATTATCCCAAGGGGAGCTATCTTCGACTGACCAGCACGGATACTGGGGCGAGCGTGATTGTCCGGGTC
>MFEO01000004.1:12510-24322 GCA_001777585.1 Candidatus Doudnabacteria bacterium RIFCSPHIGHO2_01_FULL_50_11
CCTCTCTCGCTCGGCACTATTCACGTCAAGGTTGAGAAGTTGCAGGGCGAACAATAAAGCCCAAAGAGCAAGTAGAGATTTGACGTTGGCCATCTGAATTTTGAAATGAGAGTTTATGAATCTTACTGATCCGAAGCAACTGAAGTCCCTGCTTTCCCGTTTTCACATACGGCCAGACGACAGACTGGGCCAGAACTTTCTGATCTCCCAAGAAGTCCTCGAGCAGATATTGTCCGCGGCCGAGCTTACAAAGAACGATGTAGTACTGGAGATCGGCGCTGGCATCGGAACCCTGACCCGGGAGCTTCTGAGCCGCTGCAAACTGGTCATTGCTTATGAACTCGATCGCGCCCTAATCAAGCCCTTGAAACTGGTGCTGGGGGACGCGAACAATCTGAAGATAGTGCAGGGCGATTTTCTGAAAGCGGATGCCGCACTGCTGGATGACCTGGCGAGGGGAGGCGGCTTCAAGGTCGTCGCGAATATTCCCTATTACATCACCGGACAGATCATCAAGAAATTATTGCAGCATGGACCAGAAAGCATCATCCTACTTCTCCAGCATGAGGTGGCGGAGCGCATCTGCGCCGCACCCGGCCAGCTCTCGCTTCTAGCGCTTAGTGTTCAATATTTCGGGACACCCAGACTTACGGGGATTGTGCCGAAAGAATCTTTCTTCCCCGAGCCGCAAGTGGACTCCGCGATACTTAAGATTACTCTATCCCCGAAGCAAGAACACAAAGTCGGGCCTGGAGAATTTTTCAAGATAGCCCGTATTGGATTCTCCGCCCGGCGGAAGACTCTCCTCAACAACTTATCCGCCGGATTTCATTTGTCAAAGTCCGAGGCTGAGAAGAAACTATTGTCAGCAGGTATTTCTCCCAATCAACGCGCGCAGGAACTTAGCATCGCACAATGGGAGCAGCTCGCAGGTATGTTTAGAACGAAATAGGCGGTCTTGGCGGCTGTGGTTTTCTGTTCTATATTATAACTAGGCATCAACAATCCATATGAAATCAAAAAAAATCACCATTCTGTTCACATTTACCCTTGTCATAGCGTTATTTCCATTTCAGATAGGGGCGGCAGGGGAGCGGCATATGAGCGGAGAGGTTATACTCAACTCGGGCACGGTTTATCTTATCTCGGGCAATGAGCGACTCGGATTTCGCTCCGCCGACGAATTCTTAGCTGACGGATACACTTTCGACATGGTCGTGCCGGCAACTGACGCTGATATGGCACTGCCTTATACTCGCGACGTGTCAATCCGCGACGGGAGTCTGGTGCTGGACTTAGCCGACAATCAGACCATTTACCTAATATATGCCGGCATTGCGCGTCCGGTTGCCATACCTGCTTTCGCAGGCACCCTGGGAACCGAACAGCGGATCGTCTACCAGGCCGATCTCTCCTTATATGCCAGGGGCGCTGAGATCAGTTTTGATTTCTTCTACGCGGCGCGCCCCAAGGGGTCGCTCATCGACAACTCAGGCACGGTCTATCTGGCGAAAGACAGCGGGCTCGCTCCTTTTCCTTCCGAAGCTATTTTTCGTTCACACGGCTATAACTTCGACATGGTGCTGCAGGTCAATCCTGCCGAGATGAAACGTCCCGTGGTGGAAGCGATGCGGTACCGCGATGGCTCAATCATCGACGACGCGGGCACGGTATATCTCATCGCAGGAGTAGAGAAATGGGGATTCAAAACTTGGGAGGGATATCTCTCTCGGGGCTACTCGCCCAAAGCAATTTTACAAGGGACAACCCAGGGGTACATTCTAGCCGGAACTTATGAATAATATTCGGAGAGGGAGTTACGCTTCGCGTTTCCCTCCCCGATCGTCCGCCCAGGTGGCGGACTGCCTCACCCAACAGCAGGAGTGCTTCGCTGAATACTAGCTTCAGCTCGCACAAACACCGCTATGAATTTTTTGAAGGGGATTATGCGTAGGCCTCCCTTCAATGTTTCCCCCTACATAAAGTGTTCGCCCCGCCTTGATGGGGCGAACAAAAAGCCTAAATCATAAGAACATCCGTGCTGTGCGGATGTTCTTATTTTTATCTCGCGTTAAGTCTTGCTCCTAGAAATCTTCTTCCGGAGGAGCGATTTGTTCCAGTGTGGGTTCGAGTTGCTCAATGTATGTCTCGCACTGAGCTCGGCTTGCGTCGTCAGTTGCCGAGCATGCGGCGGGAAGGGTGGCGGGATCAATGACCGATTGAAATTGTTCCAGCTGGGCGGCCTCGAAGGCGCCAAAGACGCTGGCAGCGCGCTTACGACAACTCACGCCCTCGCCTGGAACATATCTTCCCGAACTGGTGGTGTATGCCGTCCGGCAGCTGGTGCCGATGGGCCAGATGACCCCGTCCACGTTCGGCAGGAACCTGCCGTTGATTGTGCAGAATCTCCGCCACAAGTCATCCATGCCTTGGAAATATTTGCCGAGCGCCCAAGAGTGCTCGACCATCCGGTACTCGCGGTATTGCTTGGAAATACCGAAGAGGTAGTACATATCAGCAGGTTTTGGTTGCCCAACCTTGATCCGGTAAAAAGGAATCACTGCAACAAAGGGCCAGAAGGGGATCCAGAAAAAGCAGAACCGCAGGTTTTTCTTGGTGATCTTGCCGCCGAAGGACGGGGTGATTGAAAAATCTGGCAGATTTGGGATAAAGAGGAGGCCCTGCGCATTACTGGGCGCCACACTGGCGGTTTGGAAGTCTATCTGTACCGGGAGAGCGACCAGGATGCCGACAATGGCAATGATGAGGGTTTTGCTCGCCAGAGGACCCAAGGAACGTAGTAAGGCCCCTAATTGTTGCATTTTTTGTTTCATGGATTCTCAAAGAGTGCGCTTATTGACTACTCCTTTCTTAATTATAACAGATTTTATGCTCAGAATTAAAGAAGTTAATATTTCAGGCTAGCTCAAATTGAAAGGAGGTTGACAGATGGCTTTTCTTGTGCTATAATTTATTTAGAAAGTTGAAGGAAAAGCTTGATAAACAAGCGATTCCTCGCGATTGAAATCAAAACAAAAACTCAAAAAAATAGAGATGTCCCCCGATAGAAAATCGAGTTGGGCTGCATCTTCTTTTTGGAACTCCAGAAAGAAGCGTTTTGTTATTCTGGCTCTCTTCGTCCTGATCGCTTCCTCTGCCGGTATTTACCTCAAGATTCGCCTGACAGAAGCGCCTGCGGCGCAAGCTAAGGCTATTCCTGAACAATGGGTCGCGCAATTTTTCAAGACCAGCGATATCAATTCGCCGCAAGCGGGGGGAAGTGCAGGCGACCCCGACGGAGACAAATTGACCAATCTGCAGGAATATACGATCGGTACCAACCCGACCTCGAAGGATACTGACCGCGACGGGAAAGAAGACGGGTACGAAGTCGCGTATGACTACAATCCGTTGCTCAACGAAGACAGGAGTTATGTGCAAGATCCTCAGCAGGTCATCAATAATTCGACTGACGAGCTCGCCCGCGCCGGCGTGATCAGTGAGGAGGATATGGAAAACGTATTTCACGTCAACCGCCCGCTTGAGATGCCACAGATTCCTAATTCCAAACTCAAAATCGTGCCGGATTCGCCGGATGCGCAGGCTGCTTACGAGCAGCAATACAAGATCGTGCTGCGGAGTTTTTTCAACGGCCAGATCACCTCATACTTCAACGGACTTTTCTCTACCCAGTCTTCGGAGGAGATAGCGCCGTTCAAGCAAGAGATCCAAAATATTCTCAAAGGATTCTTTACCATGAACGTCCCGAAGTCACGGGTGATAGAGCACAAGAATGACATTGTTTATTTTCAGTCAATCGCAAACATGATAGGACTGCAAGAAAAACACTTAAGCAACCCGTCTGACTATTCTGTGATGGGTGAGATTATTTACCAGTCCCGTCTTCTAGCACTCGCGGCGGGGGACCTGGAAGGTAATTAATTTTTTTATGAACCAGCAAGCGGCCACTATCGCGCATCAAAAAATGTCACGGTGGAAGAAGGCAGTCATCTTCGCCGTCTTGGTTGTGTTCGCTTCAGCCCCCATAAACGGATTATCCCAAGCATTCGCAATTCAGAAAGCCCAAGCTTTTACGCTTATAAACCCCGGTATTCCTATTCCGGGCACTGAAGAAACAACTGCGGGACTAGATTGCGGGTTGATTCTCGGAATATTGGGCGAATGCGTGCCGATCAAGGTGGACGCTGATCCATATCGAACCAGGAGGAATATCACCAAGGCGCTCCTGACAACTGTGTTGATGACGGTATCCAAGTCGATCGCACAGTGGATTGCAGAGAATATCGACACGAAATTGAAAATCAATGACTATCTGGGGTACTTCAAGACAGTATCTGACGCGCTCTACGCCCAGAGATTTATTTTCGATCGTTTCAGTGTTCCCGAAGATCGGCTCTTATCGAATATCACTTACAATGACCAGTATCGCGGGGGGACGAATTTTACCCGCATTGCACAGGACTTGACCGCCAAAGCTAATGCGGTCAGGAGCTTGCCGCTTGTCCCGGGTCGTACTACGCCGTATAGCGCCAATGAACCCGAATGGTACGCTCAGCTTGCGACGGCTGGATCCTGGCTTTCGCAGCCTGCCGACTGGAACCATGTGTTCAACGACGTGGCCAATCAAGTCCGCTCATCCTCCCAGCAGGCTGCCACAATGGAAATTCTTACCTCTGATGGATATAAGTCAAGCCGCGGTAGTCAAGATTTGGACAATATACTCAGCCAGAAGACGATTGCGTATTATACAGACAACAATAATAATAAGATTCCGATTATGACCCCGGGAGGGTATGCCGCCCGCGCGCTCATGGCTGCAATTGAGAAAGTCCTAGGCACCCAAGCCCCCTATAACGATACAAACATTTCATTTGCCATAGGAGCGGATGTTCTTAGTGGGATTATCACAGGTTTGATTTTCAGTCCCGGACGGGTGAGTGCCGGTCAAAGGGATAGAAACGATTATACCGGGGCCACCGATGCCTCAGGTAGTGGACCCGGAGGAGGAACTCCCTGTACCGTAGATACAGACGGCGACGGCACGCTCGATGGCCCCCCGCCCTGCGATGAGGTAGGTAGCGGAATAGGCGACGGAGACGACGGTGACCCTAATTGTACCGTAGATACAGACGGCGATGGGGTTCTGGATTCACCGCCACCATGTATACAAGTGGATACTGGCGTGGGCGGGGATGACACCAATCCTCCCACCACGCCTACCAACCTGAGGGTTGTGTCAGCCGATAGCACATCGATCACTTTGGAGTGGAACGCCTCGACCGACGACGTTGGTATTGCTCAATACAATCTTATGTATGTAGATACCTCGACCGGGATTTCAGGCGTTGTCAGCACAATCAGTACTACGCGGATGGTGACGGGGTTGATTTTAGGACACGAGTATTCTTTCGTTGTCGAGGCTGAGGACACATCAGGCAATACTTCTCCTCCTAGCAATATTGTCATACAGTCCACCCAAGACACTGAGCCGCCCAGCACGCCTACTTCATTTTCGGCATCCTACGATGCCACCGCGGGCGGAGTAGTCATCTCTTCCGGCTTCTCTTCCGACAATGTCGGAGTGACTGGGTATCGTATCTACAAGGACTTTGTTCTGATAGCATCCAACGGTTCAAGCTTTACCACTACCGATACTTCAGTTGCCTCCGGCGAACAGCATGTATATACAGGCACCGCAGTAGACGCCGCGGGTAACGAGAGTGACCCTGCAAGCTCAGGATTGATAACTATACCGTAAAAGCGCAATGCCCGCCCAAGAAAACAAAAAATCAGGAATGATAAAAAGGGGAGTGTGGTTGCTATCGGCGACCATGGTGTTTTTGTTTTTGGCCACCCCCTCTCCGGTATCAGCCGCGCCTAGCTGCACACCGAACACAGTCGGTCCGATAACGTGTGTTGAGATAGTCAGCCTGAGTACGGCACAGCCCCAACTGAATGGCACACTGACGATTACAGTCAGGATTACCGGTACTAGTTTTCCTGCCAGTCCACCAACTGCCATTCAGCTACGAGTGTACGCTGATGTATTTGGTACTGACCCGGAACTTGGCACCCCGACCACGGTGAACGTCACAGGCGACTCAAGCGGCAATGTCAATCAGAACGTACCCATTACTATCCAGGTTGTAAGTCCGCTGGTAGTGGGAGAAAATCAAATTTATATTGAGTCAACCACAACCGTAGGCGGCATGAGTGTTAATACGATTGCGTATACCTCGCGCGTGACGATAGATGTCACAAGCTCAGCCCAAGCTTCAGCATCATTAGCAATCCAGGCTACGGTAGGGGCGGGTCCAGGAGGAGTGGGGCAAGATCCCACCGGGCTTAACTGGAATTTCAGCTCGAGTTACATCCCGGCGGGACAAACTCAACCCTCTACCAGCGGCATCACTATATCCTGGAATTTTGGCGATGGCACCACGGGCAGCGGTTTCTCGACCACGCATCGGTATGGGGCGCCCGGCGGCACGTTCACTATCTTCGCCAGAGCCCTTAATGCCGCCGGTACGGTGCTGGCGACCTCCAACACAATCACAATTGATACTCGGACGGGCGGTCAGCAGAACGGGACCTTGGGCGAGGTGAATGCGCAGCCATCAGGCGGGCCGCTGCAAGCCTTATTGATTACCATACTTGGTTTTATTTCTGGGGTTATTAGGCAAATATTGTATTGGCTATACGCTTTGATCATCTTGCCTTTTATTACCGGCGCGATGACCATAGATGTTGCCTCAGGGCAGTGTACAACTGGAAGTTCCATCGGATCCGGATTCCTAGGGATTGTTTGCGGCGGATGGGGCTATGTCCGCAATATGGTCAACATGATCTTCATTCTGATCATGATCGTCATTGGCCTGGCCACGATTTTGCGCTTGGAATCCTATAATTACAAGAAATTGCTGGGTAAGCTTTTGATCTATGCGCTTTTGGTGAACTTCAGCTTAGTCATAGCGCAGGCAATTCTCGCGCTGGCCGACGTACTACAACACACGTTTGTCGGCACTGCCACCGACATCAATACGTTTAAGGATATGGGAAAGCAGTTGATCAACCGCTCACAATTCCAGAACGACATTGGATTTCTCGATCTTCTAATAGGCAATTCGAGGCGCGGAACTATCGATATATTGGTGAGCCAAATTATTGAGCTCATGATCGCGTTTTGTGCGTTCATTACTTTTGCCGCGATTGCCGTGTTCCTCATGATCCGGCTCGTCGCTCTGTGGTTTCTCTTAATCCTCTCTCCTTTTGCGTACGCCTTCATGATCCTGCCCGCGACCAAGAGCATGGCCATGTCGTGGTGGTCGCATTTCCTCAAATACGCCTTTTTTGCGCCTATTATGTTCTTCTTCATACGGGTTGCTATCGCCATTCAGTCCCAAACCACGAACTTATTCGGCAAAAATGCTTGTCAGTTTGCAACCTCATCAACAAATATAAACTGTACCGCTGCAGCTAACAGCATGGCGGCCTTTATTTTCAATAACACCCAGCAGCTTACGGTATTACTTTTCCTTTTTGCCGGACTCTTCGTCGCCAAGAAGCTTTCCGTCTTTGGCGCCGCCGCCGCCATGAACTACGCCCAGAAGGCGGCATTGCTGCCTGCGGTGGCCGTAGCCGGCGGCGCCAAGCTCGGCGCGCAATACGTCAATCGCAAGAAGACCGACTTTACCCGGAAGCTGCCGACCGAAGCCGGCGGGGCCAAAGGCCGCGCCGCCGCCGCCGCTTATGCCCTGCTCAATCCCGTGAGCACATTCAAAGGTTTGCAGCAGCGCCGAGAGGGTTTGCGAAAAACTACTTATGAGACAGCAGAAGCGAAGGGCCGCGATATCGTCAATCGCGTGTTCACCCGCGGGGCTGTCATGGCTACTGAACAGGATAGAGTCGAGACCCAGCACATGAACAATATCGGCAAAGAATACGCCCACATGACCAAGGAGCAGAAGTCAGAGCAGATGGGTAAACTCATGGGCAAGCGAGGCCGGGAGTACGAGGATCGCAGGAACGCCCTGGCCATCGTTGCGGCAGAGGGCGGTCATATTGACGATATCATCGGCAGTAAGTATTTCATGGTGGACAAGAATGGCAAGAAGTACGGCGAAGCGGGATTTGACGAGAACAATCTTTCGCACAGCAAGTACGCCACACCCGAGGAAGTCGCGGCCGGCCAAGGCGTCTATTCACGCGCGATTATCGGACAATTCCTTAACGAAGCCCTGGGCAACACCCGCCAGGCCAATCGTACTCGTTTCATGATGGAGGAGATCGGCAAGAGCAACCATCACGAAGAATATGGCGGACACGGCACTTATGAAAATGGTGAATATCAGGCTCTGACCGGGACAGAGGGTGAGAATCGAGCCATCAATGAAAAATTGAAAACCGACGAGCGAGCCGGACGCAAGGGTGCGCCGCATGAATATGCCACTCTTCGTCTGGCGCCACTTCCGGTGATTGAGGATGGCAAGCTGAAGGATGTCAACGGCAATGACTGGAGCAGCGGATCCGCAGCGCCTATCGCGCTCCAAGCCCCAACAATGCGCTCGGGTGGCATGGATCGTTTCAATGAGACAGTGTATGAGGCGAACTTCCGCAATGCCCGCATAGACAACGTCACCGAACACGCGCAAGGTCGCACACCCAAGCTCCTTCTTGGCGGCACTTCCACATTCTCCAACGTCGCAGATGACGGGTATCTCGTGGGTGATAAGGTAGACTTCGGTCGCGTGCAAACGATGGCAAAACAAACCACCAATGCATTCCGAGGCTTCTTCAAGGGTATCGGCGGCAAGACCTTGGGGGGCGGCCCGAAAGGTGAAGACCCGGCACCACGAGGATTCCGCATGTATGATGAGGGAGGCAAGATTACGGAATACGATTGGAATGATGATGACAGGCAATTTGTACCCAAGGGAACTTCGAAATGGGAACCGCCCGAAGCCAGAAAACCAAAAAGCACAAGCGGATCTGGCGGTGGCACGGCTGGCGCAAGCACCACCTGGACAAGCGGGACCATAGGGGGAAACGCTGCCCCGCCGCCCAGATCAACCCCACCACCCACTTCGGGAGGTGGTGGAACAAGAGGAGGTACAGGAGCCGGCGGGGCACCGCCTGCGACTGCAGCTCCGGCAGCTACGCAAGCGGGGCCATCGTCGCAAGGCGGCGGCGGAGGCGAAGGCCAGCCAGCATCGTCGGGCGGAGGAAGCAAATACGAAAAATCCGCCCGAGATAGCGCGAAATGGACGCAATTTGTTAATAATCCCACAGGAGGATATAGAGAGGATATTGGCGCGGCTGCAGCAGTGGAAGCACTCCGGGGAATCCACCGGGACAACAAGGTTTTGGCTCAGAACATCGAGAAGCTGGTGAAGAGTTACCAAGGCCATGTCGCCGCTTCTCAAAGCGTCAGCCCTGCCCAATCCATGGATGTGCACCAGAATCTAGCGGTCCGCCAGACTATGCAAGGGTTGAGTCAGCAGGAACGTGATGCCCTAAGTCAGTTCTTGGCAGCCAATGGGCAGAAGATGGGTATGCGGGGGGTAGGACAGGCGGAGCTGCAGAAAGTCATGAAAGATTTCTTAAATCACGTCGCTTCAGAGAGGGACTGACCAGAAAATGCAACATCCATTACTTGATCATGAATTGTCGTCGGAGAATCTCCAAGATTCTGCTTTCGCATCGAAGTTCGATGCGGGAGTTGCCGAGCTGGCTTTCAATTGCGATATAGAGGACGCTTTTCAACTATCTGTGCGTCTGAGCGACGCACTTCGGGTAACGGGAGGCCTGAATAAACAGATGCAGGACAGCTGGCATAGCCGGCTGCTCCGGCTGCGGATTATTGCGTTCGGACTGCTGACCATCCAGGAGCAGGGCGGAATCCTGCGCGACCACTCGGATGCGTTCCTGGAAAATTATAGTGACGAGCCGCTTGCACCATTCAGGCTTCTGGGCTCGACGCAATATTTCTTTCAAGGCGACCCGGAATGGAGGCAGATGCTCGATGCCCTTCATGCCAGTCCGGTCGCAATCGGCCAAGAACCAATCAATCTTTCCGGCAAGCAGCTTCCGCCAGCGATAAAGAATTGGCTCGTAGACTACAATACCAGCAAACCCGAAAGCGATCGGCCGCGGGGAAAGATTGAGCAGTTAGAATACGTATCGCAGAATCCGAATGTTCAGCACTTGCCGCAAGAGGATCGCGACAAATTGAGAAAATTGCTCGCAATTGAGGATTGGCTCCGCCATCCAGGCGAAAGCAGCCAACTTGCCGTTGGTGCGGGGATTGCGAAGATTCCAACCGTCGCGCCGCGAGTGGGCGAGTATGTCCCACCGGGCGCCACGCCATTCTCACCGCGACCGACGACTCGTCCCATGGAAAGCCTTACTCAGCCGCGCGCTCCGCGGCCTGGAGCATCGCGGGGAAATATTTTTGCTTCTCGTCCTTCGAATGCCGCGATGCCGGTAGAGCCGGCAAGCGGACTGCGCGAAATCGGCTCGGCCCCACTGTCGCTCTCACACGCCTTGGCTAACGCGGGTCAGATCGGAGGAGGCAGCGAGCAGGGCAAGATCCGGATCGGCAAAACGACGGCTCAAGGTGTCCCGGCATCAGGTGCGGGGCCGGGCTTGGGGGACACAAGTTCTCCAGTTCGACCACGCATGCCCGGGTCAGCACAAACTCAACAATTCGCACCAGTCGGGGCTACGCGCCCCCCACAGCCGCTTGTAGCGCCTACAGTGCGTCCGCAAGCACCACCAACCGTTCGCCCGCCAACTCCCCCCGCATCTCCTCCCAAGCCGCAGGACCAGATAGCCTCGCTTCTCAAAAATTACCCCCTTCCGCAAGCATCCGTGCCGCAAGGCGGAATAGTCGATCTTTCGAAGCGCCCGCCGATGGATTTTTCACGAATTACTCAAATCGCCGATCTCCAGAAAATCAGTCTTTCCGACCTGTCTTCCGGTTTCGACCAAGGGCTGACCTCAATCAAGGCGCTTGTCTCAAACCTCGCGGTACAGAACAAACTGCCGGTCAAGCAAGTGCTGAACTACTTCTATCGCAGCCCGCTTTATAATCTCTATGTGGCAATGGCCGTGGCGGTGATGAACGATGCCGCTTCCGATCAGACGACGGCTTTTGAGAAAGTCCAGAAGAATTATCAGGCAGCCAAGAAAGAATTTTTGACCCGGGAGCAATTTTTGAGCCTGAATCGCTTCAAAAAAGAATTGGCCCAGCTTTCGTGAACCGAAGAAGTCAGTCAAAGTCCCCACTAGGCCGGGGGCTTTTTTAAACACATTGCGACGGAAGTGGCGAGGAGGCGGGAAGTATGATATAATAATTACAATAATTTCCGAGACTGAAACAAACTCTAGAAGAGAAAAATAACACGTAAATAAAGCTCATGGCTCAATTCTCGGTCCCGCAATTCGTCGAGATAGAAGACAAGATCATCGGCCCGCTTACCCTGCGGCAATTTTTCATTTTTCTGAGCGGGGCGGTGGCCGTCTACCTTCTCTACCGGTTTATCCCGAATTTTTTTCTCTTCATCCTGATCGCTCTGCCCGTTGCCGGGCTCGCGCTTTTCCTAAGCTTCGGACGATTCAACGGCATGGCCCCGGGAGCGATCTTAAGTTCTCTTTTCCAGTATTTCACCGAGCCTCGAGCCTTCATCTTCCACAAAGAAGCGGCGACCATCACGCAGATTCGGAAGCCGCAGGTCAAGACTGACGCAGAGGGGCAGCCTACTATGACTCAACAAGAACGTCTCAATCGCTT
>MFEO01000005.1:0-705 GCA_001777585.1 Candidatus Doudnabacteria bacterium RIFCSPHIGHO2_01_FULL_50_11
ACGAAAACAAATACGTGGTCTTGAAGAACGGTCTGAGCTTGAAGTTTTTTTTGCGCTTCAATCCCCTGCGCCTTGCGAGACATCTCTATTTCTTTCAAAATCTCCTGCGCTCGTTTACCGTGCGCAGGAAATGCAATCTGCTTTGGAAAAAGGTAGTTCCGGGCATACCCGTCGCTTACATCGACTTCCGAGCCCTTTTTACCCACATTAGGTATGTCTTTTGTAAGCACGACCTTCATAACATAATAGCTGATGTTGGCTTAGACATGCAAATGTTTTTTCGTGGCAATCAAGCTTGAAACCACACCCAAGACTACTCCTCCGAACAACTGGGCCAGGATTATCTGCCAATAGTCCCGATTGAAGAAGCTGCTTTGGGAAGCGTCAAACTGAAAAAAACTCGTTATTGAAGGGCTCGCCCCCCGAAGCAGCGGGTAGAAGACTGCACTTGCCAAGATTGTGGCGAGGATACCATAAATCAAGCCCTCCATAACAAACGGTCCTCGAATGAACCAATTTGAAGCGCCAACCAGGCGCATAATTTCAATCTCCTCGCGCCTAGAAAATATAGTGAGCCTCAGAGTGTTGAAGAGCACCAGAGCAGCTATAAATCCGAAGACGAGAGTAACGCCGATCCCGAAACTTCTTATCCCGGAAGTAATCTGGTCCAATTTTGCAATTAGGTCCCTTATATCTTCGTAATTT
>MFEO01000005.1:746-12420 GCA_001777585.1 Candidatus Doudnabacteria bacterium RIFCSPHIGHO2_01_FULL_50_11
CTCATACAATACCGAATAAAGCGTGAGTTCTTTCGCTTTGACGACTAGAGATTGCGGCAGAGGGTTAGTCTCAAATTCTTTCAGGCTTTCCAAAATCGAGGGGTCATTCGCGTGCTGGTGTTTAAAGGATTCTAGCGCTTCCTCGGAAGAAATATATTTTACTGAAAAAACCTCTTCATGTCCTTCCAACTCTGACTTCACTTCGTATATTTTCTGAACTGAAACGCCGTCAACGAAAAAAATGCTGATGTCTACTTTATCGCGCAAGTTTTTAGCCGACAAGCCGGCTAGCTGATTAAAAACCAGAAGGCTGCTGAGCACAAGGAGAGTAATCGTCATAACAGTGATCGCTGTCACCGACAACCACCGGTTACGCCAGAGATTCGTAACTCCGTATTTGAAGACTCGCTTGAGGGATATAGAGAGCGACATGGTTATATCAACTACTTTCTAATTCCTTACAGTATTATTAAAAATTTACTCGCCTGGGAAATTTCATAACAAATATTTTCCTTTTTCTTGATCATACATTATTTCGCCCGCTTCCAAGGTGACGACTCTTTTCTGGATCTTATTGACAAGCTGGACAGCGTGGGTCGCCAATAACACGGTGGTTCCGAATTGGTTTATTTTTAAAAGTAGCTGGACAATCTCCCACGCGTTAATGTCGTCGAGATTTCCGGTCGGTTCATCCGCCAGAAGCAAGGCTGGTTTATGCGCCAAAGCGCGGGCTATCGCAACTCGCTGCTTTTCCCCTCCCGAGAGTTGGTGTGGAAAAGCGTCGAGCTTATCTTTCAGACCCACCAGTTCTAATATTTTCGGGACGTCGCGTTCTATCGTATTGCCGGGAATCCCGCCCACTTCCATTGCGAACCCTACATTCTCCGCGGCAGTCCGTGCCGGCAGCAGTTTGATGTCCTGAAAGACGACACCGATTTTCCGCCTGAGATAAAAAGCGTCGCTCTGTTTGATCTTTGTTATATCTTGTCCTTCGATAAAAATCTTTCCGGTAGTTGGTCGCTCCTCCAGGGTGATCATCGCAAGCAGTGTGGACTTGCCTGCTCCTGATCTTCCGACGATAGAAATAAACTCACCTTGCTGGATTGTGAGGTTGATATTGCTCAACGCGATTACTTTGCCGTTGTTGTAATTTTTGTTTACGTTGACAAACTTAATCATGTACGGCTGCCGTTTTCGATTTTTGGTACTCCAGATTAGAAGCGATAAACTGGTTTAGATTCCCTTCGAGCACATCCTCGGCAGCAGAAGTTTCATACCCGCTGCGGTGGTCTTTCACAAGCTTATAGGGGTGCAGGGTGTAACTGCGGATCTGATTTCCCCATTCGGCCGAGTGAAATTCGCCGCGTATTTTTAATTTTTCGGCTTGCCTTTTTTGCTCCTCAAGTAGGCGAAGTTTTCCCTGAATAATCTTCAAAGCCCGGGCTTTATTTTGCGCTTGAGAACGTTCGTTCTGAATCGATGCTTTGATACCCGTTGGAATATGAGTAATGCGGACCGCAGAATAAGTTGTATTTACAGATTGTCCCCCATGGCCCCGTGCCGTGGAGACCTCAATCTTCAAATCTTTGGGATTTATCGCAAGCTCCTCGTGCTGTTCCAGCTCGGGCAGCACCTCGACTAAAGCAAATGAAGTTTCCCGGGTATGAGCAGGATTGTACGGGGACAGCCTAATCAGGCGGTGCACGCCCGCTTCACCCTTGAAATGACCGAAGGCATACGGACCAGAAATTTCCAAAACCACGCTCTTTATCCCCGCTTCGCCTCCCTCACTTTTGTCAACCATTTCCACCTGATATCCGTTCTTTTCTGAATAACGCAGATACATCCTCAGCAGCATCTGGGCCCAGTCTTGGGCGTCGGTCCCGCCTGCCCCAGCGTGGATTGAAAGCAAGCAATCATGATCATCGTACGGGCCTGAGAGTAAGGTTCTTAGACGATACTCTTCATATTGCTCTCTCAATTCTACAAGCTTGTTCTTTACGTCTTTTCCAATCGCTGCATCCCTTTCTTGCTGATTGAGTTCTGCTAAGTGACCCAGATCTTCGACGCTTTTCTCGATCTGGCTCCAGTTTTCGATCGTTTTCCTAAGATAATTGATCTTCTTATTGACTCTTCTCGCCCGTTCCTGGTCGAACCAAAAGTCGGGCGCGCTCGAAAGATCTTCTAACTCGCCGATTTTCTGCTGTAGTTGAGGCAACTCAAAGATGCTCCTTCAAGGCATCGATTGCGCCTTTTAGCTTTTGGATTTCACTTAAGTGGTCGTCCATGAGCGATTGGTTTAGTTATATCAGTATATCAAATATGTTCTCGGACTACAAAAAACGTCGGACCAATGTCAACAAATCCTTCACAGGGCAGTGGTCTTGTTTGCTTTATGCTCTATTCTTGAAGACGTTTTTTCGAGAGCTTCCTCTTTCACTCTTTGCCTGGCTTCACTGTCGCCCCTTGCCCAGAAATATTCTGCATGATCGACAAACTTCATGGCCGAGGCAAGCTTTGGATACTTCTTTTCTATTTCTCGATGCATCTTCTGCACCAGGAGGCGATACTGCGCGTGCCCCTGGGGAGTGGACCGAAGTTCTATTAGATGCATCGCTTCGCGCGCATTCATACCCAGGCTCCATCGCACATAGTGCCCATGTAACACTGCATATTGCTTAAGTTCGGGGTTTTCCACCGCATCGAATAGCTTGTCTGCTCGTTCTACACACTCGGAAACCCGACCAGCAAGCCCGGCTTGGCCAAGCTCACTCGGCATCTGAAAGCCTATTTTGGTCGTAAAAAGTTGTCGTTGTTGTGTGTTCATTCGATGTCGCATCAAATCCTTGTAAACGCCCCAATTCGTCACTAGTTCAAACGTTAGGGGGTATCCCTCCTCCAAAGCGCGGCCGGGGCGGTCGCGCCGGTTTTTTCGGTCGCCAATATATTTCGAAAATATTTCAGCTTTTTGAGCTTCTGGTAAAGTTGCAACCTTTTTCCGCATCGTGGTGAGCGAAACATTCGTGTAAGGAAAAATCATGGCAGCGATGACCTGATTATCGAAATTCTTCATGCTGGCCAAAAGCTTCACCTCAGGCATCTGCTTTGCGCCCTCGGGCTCAGATGATTCGAAAATTTCCGTGGCTAGCGCAAACATCTCGCGCTTGATTTTTTTCATATAGTCATTCCGCTTAGCCCTGCGTACGTACTGCGGGATCACCTGCGTAGTCGCCGCTAGTGTTTTTTGTGCAATTTCCGAAACCTCGGGAATATCGGAAGTCAGCATGTGTGAAATCACATGTTGATAGAACCGGCCGTTGCCGAATATCCCAACATTAGTGAGGGTCGCAAGTGGAAGAAGCGCGCGAAGGGTATCGCACGCTTTGGTTCGTAAATCGATATTATATGTGAGTTTAAACGCCTTCTGCTGCTTCTCGTCTGATAAATCGCGATAGCGTTCTTTGGCGCCGTCGCCGTTGATGTCATATTCCGCATCGCCTAATGATTTGAGGTTTCCGAAATACTCTTTCATCGGCTCTACAAGCGATGCGTAGGTTTTGAAAATGTGCTCCATCGTGTCGTGATATTGTTTCCCAAATGGCGCTTCCATTAGGCTTGGGTGGTGCAGGAATCGCCAATGGCCATTGTCTTTCTGATCATAGAAAACGTATCGAGTAGATTGTTCAATCGGCGAGCCGCCAATCCGTCGGTCCTCGATCTCTTTGGTGGCCAACATCGAGATTTGCTCAAAAGAGACATGCGCGCCCTCAAGCTCTCCAACGCTGTCATCGCCGTACGCGATCAAGATACGTTCGATAAGCTGATCCGCATGCTTGGGGTCGATGTTCCCTTCCTTAATGAACTCTTTAAGTAATATCTCGCGGAACCCGCCCTGCGCACGCGAGTAGCGCGCGTATGCCGCGCCGACCATTCCCTGCATCCCACGCACGGCAAAGACGTTTGCGTCGGTTGACGTAACATAGGAATCGAGTAATTTTTTTTCTTCCTCAGAAAAGATCATTTCACTTTTATAATTGGGCTAATCGTCTTCCATAGTATCTCATGTATTTCTTCCGGGGTCATCAATTCCCCTTTGGAAACACATTCAATGAGTCGCGTGTTGGGAAATGTAGTTGCGATTTCCAGATACGCGGCCTCCGCATTACGGAGATGATTGATATCAGATTCGAGAATATCGCGCTTCTTTCCCTCGTTGTATTCCCTCTGCTCGGGTGATTTCCGATCAACAAGTTGTTGTGCCAATTCGACTGGTAGATGAAGAATGACATTGAGATTTGGGGTGGGCAGCTTGAAGATTCCGTATTCCAGCTCCATGAGCCACTGAAAATACTTTTCCCGCTTAGCTCGATCAGAGATTCTCCCCCCCTGATGTGCTGCGTTGGCAGTCACGTAACGGTTGGAGACTACAATCTTGCCAGCTGCAAGCCATGAACGAATCTTGAAACTTGCGTCGTATCGATCAACCGCGAAGAGTATAGAAGATGAATACGGTTCCATTTCCCCGTATTTGCCGTTAAGGTACTCTTCCAGCGGTCCTGCAGACTTTCTACCATATTGCGGAAAATCTGCGATTTCATATTCATACCCTTCATCACGGAGTCTTTCTCCCAGAATTTTAGTCTGAGTGGCTTTGCCGCTTCCGTCCGTTCCATCAATGACTATGAATTTACCCGATCCCGAGCTCATAGAGTATGTTATCAATTTTCAACTGCAGGCTTGCTATATCTGAGTCGTTCTCAATGGTTCTGTCCGCTAGAGCAAATACTTTTCCAAGCTGCTGTTCGGCGGGGTCTGCGGAATTCTCCCGCGCTTCCTTTGCCTGGAAATCTTCAAAAGAGGGAAAGTCGTCTGTTCTGCCGCGCTTTTTTGCCCGCCCGTAACGTATTCTCTGGGGAGAATCAATAAACCACAACTCAAATTCTGGCAGTTTTCTCAATTCTTCCACTTCTGCAGGGTTACGTATGCTAACGAGGGCTGTGTGCTGCGCACCCATTCTTTTTGCTTTTTCAATCGCGCGTTTGGCCCATTCGCTTGCGCCGCGGGTTTTTCTGACCTCGTTGGCCTTATTGATAAGATTTTCCCGCGTGATTGGCAAGTTCTCCGCGCGGAGGTCATCTCGGATAAGATCGGACAGAGAAACATACGCAAAACCTTTCTCGATGAGACGGTGCGCCACGAGATCTTTTCCTGAAGCGAATGATCCGGTAAGTCCGATAACCACAAGATTTATTATTACGGATTATCCCGTGCTTCCAAATCCGCCGCGAGAGGAATCTTTGATCTGCCCTACCTCTTCCCACTCTGCGCGCACAATCGGCACAATCAGGCCTTGCATAAGACGCTCCCCGCGCTCTATCATCACCGGCTGCTCGGTAAAATTGTAGACTTGCAGGCCAATCTCGTCCTTGGGACCATGATAATCCATATCAATCACGCCTATGGCATTGCGCAGCACCAGGCCTTTTTTTTGAGCCAGGCTGCTGCGCGAGGCCAGAATCAAGGCATGCCCGGGCGGGACTTCTATGATGAGGTTCGAGGGCAAAACAACGACTTCCCGCGGTTTAATCGCCGCGTCGATTCTCGAATACAAGTCAAATGCGACCGAGCCCTCGGTCTTATATTCCGGCAGCGGCAATGTCTTATCCACTCTGATTATCTTAACTTTCATTTTGATGAGGCTTTGACTTCGCGGGAAAGTTTGGATGCGAGCGGGCTTTTCTGACCCGAGTACTTGTTCCCCTTCTTCAAATGGTAGGGCACCTCGACTTTGCTGGACACTTCTTCGAAGGTAAACGCGCAGATTCGCATGCCTGGATAGAGCGCGACGGGCATGACTCCCAAGTTCCCTAGCTCCATCGTCGGCTTGCCAATCCAACCCGGGTCGAAGATCGAGGCGGTCCCGTGCACGATAATGCCCAAGCGACCCAGCGATGACCGGCCTTCAATTCTACCGAGAATATCATCTGCTAGTTCCAGATTTTCCACGGTGGTGGCAAGCGCGAAGTCTCCTGGTTGCATGATGAATGCTTCACCTCGAGGGACTGCTATCTCCTTCATCAATTCGTCGGTCTCTATTTTGCCCTTAAGGTCAATATATGCGTAAGCTGAGTGTTTGAAGACCCGGAATTTACTGCCGAGGTGCAAATCAATGGAACAAGAGCCTAGCTGCTCATCAAGGTCCGGGGGGGGATTGATCTTGATTCGGCCAGATTTGAGCGATTTCTTGATGTCTCGGTCAGAAAGAATCATAAATATAGTCAATGAAAGCGTTAGTATTCTATCTTGTTTTAACAAAAATTTCAAAAAAACCCTAGCGTCCGCGAGGGCAGAAAATAATTTAAATCGAGACTCGGAATCCGGGCCCCATGGAAGATGCAAGCGTCACCGTCCGGATGAAATCCTGCTTAGCGCCCTTGGGTTTGGCCGCGCGAAGCGCTTCCATAAAAGCCTTGAGATTAGCCTCTAATTTTTCGGTTTCAAACGAAACTTTGCCAACGACCTGGTGGATATTGCCATCATCGTCGTTTTTGGACTCTACCTTGCCGCCCGCAATTTCTTGGATCATCCGAGTGATATCGGGAGACACCGATCCGGTTTTGGGTGAAGGCATTTTACCCTTGGTCCCAAGAATCTTTGCGATTGCGGCGAGGTTCTTCATCATGGCCGGTTCGGCCACAGCAACATCGAAATCCAGCTTCTCGGTCTGCTTAATCTTCGCAATCAACTCCTCCCCGCCCACAAGGCTGGCCCCCGCGCCTTTCGCCTCTGCTTCGCGAGCGGGAGTGACGAAGGCGGCAATGCGCTTCTTCTTGCCGGTCCCATGAGGCAGCTTCACGGCGAAACGTACTGATTGATCTGTTTGCTTAGGGTCGATGCCCAGTCTAACGTGCACTTCAACCGATGCGTCAAATTTTACTGTCGATGTTTTTTTTACTAGGTCGATGGCTTCCTTGCTAGGATACGACCTATTCGCATCTACTCCCTCAAGGGAGGCGCTGTAACGTTTGCTTCTTTTTTGCATACCCAGTATATCAACTTTCAATGCCTGGCTCTAGAAAAGCTAGGCAAAATATTTCACTTAATGCTAAGTTCAAACTACAAAGTTTAGTCAGCGTGACGGTGCGATTTCCTCTGTTCGAGAAATATTTGAAAGTTGTATTACTGGGCATATATTCGTGGTGCAAGCCCCCGCAACGCGAGGTCCCACAATGAATTAATCTTTATAAATCTACTTTTCTACCTCTATTCCCATCGAGCGAGCGGTCCCGGCAACGATCTTGCTCGCCGCCTCGATATCCAGGGCGTTTAAATCTTCCATTTTTGCCTCTGCAATCTGCCGGACCTGTATGCGCGAAAGCTTGCCGATCTTCTCCCGCAGCGGATCTTTCGAACCCTTCTGTATATTGATCGCCTTTTTTATCATGTCAGAAACCGGCGGTTTTTTGAAAACAAGGGAAAAAGACCGGTCTTCATAAATAGTGACAATGCAGGGAATAACCGAATCTCCCTTATCACGGGTCGCCTCGTTGAACTGCTTGCAGAACTCCATCAGGTTGATCCCGTGGGGCCCAAGCACCGTGCCGACCGGCGGCGCCGGATTCGCCTTGCCTGCCGGGAGCTGAATTTTGACTTGTGACTTGATAGCTTTTGCCATGGAAGTAACTTCTAGCTTACTGCTTACGGCTATTTAGAGCTTTTTAACTTGCAATGAATCGATTTCGACAGGCGTCTCACGACCGAAAATCGACACCAGAACCTTGATCTTGCCTTTTTCTTCATCTATCTCCGAAACCTTGCCCTCATACTCTTTGAATGGCCCATCTGTGATGCGTACCAGATCGCCTGCCTTAAAGTCAATCTTGAATTTCGGCTCTTCCACACCCATGCGCTTCTGTATATTCTTCATCTCGTCGCGGCTTATTGGGGTGGGTACGGTGCCGCTCCCGACGAAGCCGGTGACGTTCGGCGTATTGCGGACAACGTACCACGAATCGTCGGTAACTATCATGTTGACGAGTACGTAGCCGGGAAAGATTTTCTCTTCTATAACCGTTCGTTTCCCGTCCTTGATCTTGATCTTCTTTTCTTTTGGAGCGAGAACATCGAAAATCTTGTCTTCCATGCTCAGAGACTCAATGCGTTGCTTCAGATTGAATACTACGCTGTCCTCATACCCCGAATAGGTATGAAGCGCGTACCAATTGCGTTCTCCGGTTACTTGTTGTCTGGGCATATATTATTACAGTTTCGAAAACAAAGTAGATGTCCTGTATGTAGTAGAGAGCCAGCTCTTTGCTAGAAATCCGCCTTGGGCGGGTTGTCTGGGCATGGTTGTCCTTTATTTGAAATATGTATAAACAGCCGCGGCGATAAGTATAAGCTCGAGATAGAAGACATAATTGCGGGAATATTTGACGAGAAACTTTTTCCAGAAATCCAGGGCGCTCGAACTTCTGATATCAAAATCTCGACTCGCGCTGCTGACTGCATAGAAACGGTTAGAGAACGGCCAGAGCCACCTGATGCCGTAAAAGAAGGAATCCGTGACAAAATGAGTCCAAGTGCCGATAAGATAGACGATCGCAATCAGTTCACCAGTTGTGCTCCCTGCTATCCTGCTGCCCGTCCATGCAATCGCCGCAATCATCAGGTGGAAAGCAGGCACGTGAGTTATGTAGGATCTATGGTTGATCCCTTTCTGCGTACCTACTGCAAACCCATGTGTTTGCAGAAAGAAGAACAGGATGTCAACATCGGGGAAGAGAGACGCTGCGATCCCCAAGTATAGAAATTTCGTCTGCTGGCTCTGTGCGTACACCGATCCCAAGAGTTCAAGCGATAGCTTTTCGGTCAGATAACCTGCGGCAAAATGTGCGGTTGGCAGCATTCGTTGAGCTTGTTGTGTCAGCTACTGAAAAACCAATTCTAGAAGCTTGGTTAAACCAAGATCGACAGCTCCTAAGAAAAGCGCTACTGTGAGCGAAAAAATGATTACCAGAAGTGTCATCTTGGCGGTCTCGCGCCTCGACGGCCAAACGACCTTGATGAGCTCAGTCCTAGCTTCCCGCAGGAATTGGATAATTTTTCCCATAAAAATCGATATTTTCGCTTTTTTAAAAGCCCTTCGGGGCTTTCAAAGAAATTCTAAGCAAGTTTGCCTGATTTGTCAAATCAAACAGGGGCTGGAGCTTGAAGCGGGTTTTTCGGGGGGAATCTCAGATTATACCAATCACGGTGGTACGTAAACTCGATAATGACCCGATCAAGATCCGAAGTAATTTTGTGGCCGCCAAGCCCGAGTTGCACGACAGCTTCCCTCACATGCTCGTCAGAATGACCTTTGATTTTAAGATACGAAGGAACCTCGGGATACTCTTCTAGATTGAATCTCCAAGCGTCATAAACCCAAGAGATTCGATTCTTTTCTTGGTGCGCATACCTCTCATACCTAAGCTCGGTCAGAAGCTCGGCGGCCTTCTCAGTATCTCCAACCACAAAACTTATCTCGTGACGTTTGCGCGAAACGCCGACTATCTCATGGGCACCATTCCAGGTGATCTCCCCCAGGCCCTCTTCATAAGACTTTAGGTAAAGGAATTTCTGTTCTTCGCCTATCTTGGACGCTTCATTGCGGAAATAATCCAACAGCACCCTGCCTTCGTAAATCTTCTGCGCTCCAAGATTGTCCATCTTGGCGATGATATCATCGCGGTTAACTTCTAGCACCTTGGTTATGACTTCGAATTCCATGGTTTCTTAAATAAAATTTTCTGATTCTTCTAGATGTCGAGATTCTTCACGGCTCGAGCGTGGGCGTGAATGAATTTCTTCCGGGGAGCAACTTCATTACCCATGAGCGTCTCGAAGATTTCATTGGCGGCTTCGGCGTCGTCTATGCCTACCTGATACAGATACCGGGCCTTTGGATCCATGGTCGTCTCCCACAACTGCTGCGGGTTCATCTCCCCGAGACCTTTGTAGCGCTGAATGGTGATGCCTTTCGCATTCTCGGTTTCCGCCTCTTGCCCTTCGTTTTCCGAGATCTCGACAGGAAGAATATTTTGGACGCCGGCGCCGCCCTTCGCTCCAGGAGCCTTCTTTGTCCACTGCGAAATCAGTTTTTCCTTTTCCGCGTCCGAGTAGGCATACTCAGACTGCTTGGCAAATGACAATTTATACAAGGGCGGGGCGGCTATATACAGATACCCCTGCTTGATGATGTCCACAAAATGCCGATAGAAGAACGTCAGGAGCAGAGTGCGAATATGCGCACCGTCTACATCGGCATCGGTCATGATGACGATCCGGTGATAGCGCAATTTACTGATATCAAATTGTTCCCCGATGCCCGTGCCCATGGCGATGATCAGGTTTTTGATCTCCTGATTGCCCAACATTTTATCAAGCCGAGCCCGCTCAACGTTTAATATTTTCCCTCTCAGAGGTAATATTGCTTGGTTCCTGCGGTCTCTCCCCTGCTTTGCCGATCCGCCAGCCGAGTCGCCCTCGACGATGAAAAGTTCAGATTTAGCCGGGTCTGACTCTGAACAGTCGGCTAATTTTCCCGGCAACGCCAGGCCTTCCAGCACGCCCTTCCGAATCACAGAGTCACGGGCTGCCTTGGCGGCCAATCGGGCCTTGGACGCGAGAATGACTTTCTCTAAAATTCTTGACGCGTCCTTCGGGTGTTCTTCCAAGAAGCTCTCCAAGGCTCCGCCCAGAACGGTCTCCACGGCGGCCCTGACCTCAGGGTTGCCGAGTTTTCCTTTTGTCTGACCTTCGAATTGAGGATTTTGAAGTTTGACAGAAATAATTGCGGAAAGACCCTCGCGCATGTCGTCGGCAGTCAATTTCTCGGCTTCTTTGACATACCCGTTTTTTACCGCGTATTTGTTTATAGAGCGAGTTAACGCGGTGCGAAAACCAGTGACATGCATGCCTCCTTCGGACGTATGGATATTATTCGCGAACGCGAGGATATTTTCGGCAAAATCGTCAGTATACTGCACCGCCACTTCGACTTGAGTCGTTTCAAAATTTTTGTTCACGTAGAGCGGGTCATTCTTCACTTGCTTGTGCCGATTGAGCTGCTTTAGGTACGATACAATGCCGCCCTGAAAGTAGTAGCTGAAGACTTGGCCTATCCGTTCATCAGTGATGGTCACCTTGGTGCCAGCGGTCAAATATGCCTGCTGACGCAGGTGCTCGATGATGGTTTTCAGTTTGAATTCGGTCGTTTCGAAAATACTTGGGTCGGGGCTGAAAGTTATCTGCGTGCCGCGCTGGAACGTATCGCCCTTTTGAATCCTTCCAACCTTGCGAACGGCAGTCTGGGGTTTGCCAAGCTTGTACTCCTGAGTATATATAAAACCGTCGCGGCGGACCTCGGCCCGCAGCCAAGCCGAAAGGGCATTGACCACTGACACGCCAACCCCGTGAAGGCCGCCGGAAACTTTATAAGCTTGTCCTTCGAATTTGCCGCCGGCGTGCAGCTTGGTCAGCACGGTTTCCAGCGCAGACTTCTTGGTTACCTTATGCCGGTCGACCGGAATCCCTCGCCCATTATCCCTAACCGTTACCTTGCCGTCTAACTGTATAGTCAGTTGTACGAGGTTGGCAAACCCGGCCATCGCCTCGTCGATGGAGTTGTCGA
>MFEO01000005.1:12467-16599 GCA_001777585.1 Candidatus Doudnabacteria bacterium RIFCSPHIGHO2_01_FULL_50_11
CGACTCCGAAGTGGAGCCGATATACATTCCGGGACGCTTACGAACCGGCTCTAGCCCTTCAAGAACAGTGATCTGTTCAGCGGAATAACTTTGAATTTTCTTGTCCTTTTCTTCTTTTATCATGCGCGATTTATACCTTAAATTCTAGCATAATTTAAACAAAAAATCCAGGCAAAAAACTGAAAGTTTCCGTTCAAATCGGGGCAAAAAACACCAAGAGTTATCAACATCCACACTATCTCAGGTCGGCCCCGAATTGCACCCTCGTCTGTTCATAAAGTTTGGCTTGCAGCGGCTCAACTTCTTCTGTTTTTAGGGTCCTGTCCGGACTTCGATACACTACTCGGTAAGTATAACTGATTTTGTTCTTGCCGAATTTTTTTTCGTCTTCATATTTGTCCAGAAGAGTCATCTCTTCGACTAGGTCTCCTGCTATGTCTCGGACCAGGTCAAAGTAATTATTGGGCACAAAATCTTTATTTACTACAAAAGATATGTCGCGGGTAATCGGCGGGTACTTACTTACTTCCTCGAACTTGCGGCCGAGCTTAAGCTGTCGGGTGACGCGCGGGTCCTTGGACCACAGCAAACGGATGTCAGGCAACCCCATGCTGGCAATGGCCAATCGTTCCAAACCGAAACCGAAAGCCCAACCGTGATAGCCAGTTAGTCCAAAGCTGGACAATACGCTTTTTCTAGCCATGCCCGATCCCAGCATTTCCATCCATTGGCCGTTTATCTCCGCTTCCATTTCAAAACTTGGATCTGTATAGGGAAAATTGTGCTCGTAAAATCGGAAATCAGTTTCGCCGAACACGCTTCGGCCGATCTCCGAAAGGGTATTTTTTAAGTCATCTGGTGTTATGGTTTTTTTTCCATCAGGGGCAATATACAATCCGCCAAATTGATGGAAAACGTTCATGTGTTTTCTGTCAATCTCGTCTTTACGGTAGACTTTCCCGTAACAAATCGCCCCAAGAGTCTCCCGGTTTTTAATTCTTTTTTTTACGCTTGGATTGTTCAAATAATAATACCAAAAAACCGTATCGTGGGTCCGGAGTACATTTTCTTCATTGACATAGTACGTATCGGACTTGCTTCGGGCGGGGTGACCCGGAGGCATATTGAAAAGATCAAACAAGATATGAGTGGGGATAATCTCCGGAACTTTTATTTTATCAAACCCTTCGAGACTTTTGACCTTTGAAGCACGAGTGACAATTTCTTTTAACGGGCTTCCTTGGGTTCTGGACAAGTCGGGCATATTCAAAAAGCGCTTGATTCTGAGTGAATCAGCGTCTGTTTTGTTTTCAAGTTGTTTTTTTATACGGACTTCTTCTTCCGATTGAACGACAATATTTTCCGACATAACGCGCTTATTCTAGCATTTTTGATGAAAATTGGGCACCTGGACTTACCGGCTTTGTGACGACAACAATCTCAGGCTTATCAGTCAGCGAACCCGCTCCCAACTCAAAAGCCGCGCATATCATTCCTTGGCTCTCAATACCCCTGATTGTCGCCTTCTTCAAAACGAATGGTTCGTGTTCGGCAGTATGAATATTCCGGACAATCTGAGCGCCTGGCAGGGCCAACACCACCAAATCACCGACGTCAAAATTGAAAGCGCCACATACTATCGGCTCAACGAGCCGGTCGCCCAAGGAAACGGCCACCAGTCGAAGCCGATCTGCATTAGGATGTTTATCGACCCTTAACACTTCCCCGACGAAGACATTGGGGAAATCTCCCATCACAGGAGCCAGGGCCGAATTTTGAGAACTCCTCCCTCTTAAGTCCCCGCCCTTTCCAGAGGGGAGCGGCTGAGTCCAGCCTGCGAAGCCCTTAAGCCACTTAATATAAAATTTCATCAGTAATTTCAGCGAATGCTTGTGATTGCTGCCCACGCTGTCGCGCTGACGTCCGGCCATTCAGTGTCGTCGGCCGAGAATACTACGTCAAAAATCCGGCCGCTCTTGAGAAACATTGCCCGCAATATGTGCCTTGCCGCATCAGACGTGCCCGAAGATGAGGGTATTACCTGCTCATCTATTTTAAGCATGAGATTACCTACATCCAGGTCGTTCTGGCCGAGGTCTTTGGCTCCGCTCGTCAATGTAGAAGCGGTAAGCCAGGCGGCATTCAGATCAGCTTGGGCGGCGGGGTTTTTCTCGGCCAAAGTCAGTGAGATGAAATCGTTCTTGGATGGCGAGCGCAGAGTCTTTTCGTTGGATGAACCGCTGATTACCCAATCCTTGGGTACGCTCATGGAAATCTGAGGCGTCGATGTGCTCGATGGTTCGAAACGCGTATCAAATTGCTGCATCGCAAGAAAAACGCCCGTGGCACCATGCAACCCGTGCGATTGAATATTCGTGTCGATTTCCAGCTTTTCAATCTGGGGCATCGGGCTCGACTCAGCAAGCTTGGGTGAATAGCTATTGCGGACCTCTTGGCCATCCTCGAACCCATCGCCGTCGGTATCGGCCGCCATCGGCTCAGTTGTGTAGATCGCGAGCTCGTCGCCGTCCGCGAGCCCGTCATAGTCTGTATCGGCATTCAGCGGGTCCGTTGCGGCATCGGCTTCTTCCCGATTGGTCAATCCGTCTTCATCCGGGTCTGCGGAGGGGCCGCAGATCGTCGCATCGGGACAATTTTCAGACCTGAAATATTTTTTCAGCCACTCCCCTGGCATGACAGTTTCGGGCAGCGGAGGCGGGGTAGAAATACTGGTGTCCTCTGCCTGATTCTTAAACAACAAAGGATAAGCAAAATATCCTCCAACCCCCAAGACCAGGACAACCGCGATACCCACTGCAACTTTCCAGTTGATAGAAAAACGCGGCAACTTGAACCCTCTAGATTTATTTGAAATCGGCGGCTGCAGTTCCGGCGGCAATTCGGGTATTGCTGCTCTAGCTGGTTGTTGAGTCTGCTTTGGTGGTTGCCGAGGCTCGGTGGAGCCTCCGGCCGTTGGCATAACATCGAAAACTAGTGTGGCGCCGTGCCTGTCAGGGGGATTTTTGTTTTCTTCCATGGGAGCGATTTTTTTAAAAAATTTAAAGTAAGCCTAGTAAGTCACGCCATCAGGATTTGCACATATTTCACGAGGTACCCTCTACTTCGTGAGAAAAAAAATCTCTAATAAACCAAACATAACTAGCAACAAAATCGCGGTAAGTGGATTCAGAAGCCTCGCCGCCTGCGCGAGCAGTCCGAATGTGCCAAGTAAACCCAGAAAAATTGACTGGCGCAAGATCGCGTCTGATCCGAGCATCTTCGTCCGTGTTCCTATAAGGCGTCGAAATCCCAGGGTCAGAAGCCCGCTCAACCCGAACAAGAAAAGGAAAAAAGAGCAATAAAATCCCGCTCGAACTACGAAGGAAGCAGACTCGGGCTCGATTCGAGTCAGGAATCCAAGCACTAAACCTGCTCCTATCAAGAGGGTAGACACGAAGATTATCGGAGCGTTCTTTCCTGTGCTCATCCGTTGAAAAACTCGTTTGTTCCAAAAAACTTACAGATATTATACCAGAAAGCCGAATTTTACACAAAAAAATACCGCACTTCTGCTACAATTACCCCATGAGGCTTCTGAAGACAATTCTATTGGTACTCATAATCGCGACCGGCAGTTTTCGGGCTTGGTACGGCGCGACCCAAGCTCACGCCGCAAATATCGATTCCATAAGCCTGGCGGCCAGGATCAATGCGGAACGCGAGCGAAGGACAATCCCTCAGCTGACAACATCGCAAAAGTTGATAGCTGCGGCTGATGCCAAAACCAAAGACATGTTCGCCCGCAGCTATTTCGATCATATTGACCCTGACGGCCACTATGTGTGGCCCAGAATAGAAGCGGCAGGATATCGGCCCTACAAAGCACTGGGCGAGAACTTGGCAATCGACTTCTCGACCGAAGAAGGGATCGTCGCCGCCTGGATCAATAGCCCTTCGCACCGAGACAATCTCCTGCGCGAGCAATTCAAAGACCAGGGGCTGTCTTCTCAATATGGAACCTTTGACCAGCGTTACACAAATATTGTCACGAGCTTGTTCGGCGTGCTCGCAAGCGCGACCCTTCCCCCTCCGCCACCTCAGCCTCAGGCGATCCCTGCTCCACCGCCACAGG
>MFEO01000006.1 GCA_001777585.1 Candidatus Doudnabacteria bacterium RIFCSPHIGHO2_01_FULL_50_11
AAGATCTTCCACGCCCTGCACTTCGCCGAAAGTACGGGCCGCTCGGTGGTGGGGGTATTGCGGCAGTACTGGTGGCAGAAGACGCAATGGAATGTGCCCCAGAACACTGCTTGTCTCTGGGACCTGGCGATGCTTCTCGGCGTCAACGGGTTCTCGGAGCAGTGCAATGGCATAGCGGAGGATACGATCCCGACCTTTGTGCCCCAATTGGGAGAAATGGTTGACGCGCCCGTTGCCGGCATGGAGGACTACCACGCCATGCTCCGAATGATGGAAGCTGACCCGAACGACGATGACCCGAAGTTCAAATGGGGCATGATCGGCGTGGAAGACCCTTCGGAGTGGGTTGTTGCGCACGACGATCCCAAGGCCATGCGCGACCACTACATCAAGATGGCCAGGCAGGAGAAGGTCATGGAAGTTTGGGCGCAGAGGGTTTTTCCGAAATGTCCCACGCACGAAACGTTGGAACTTTTCTTCCGGCGTTCACGCCAGGATTGAGGAGCTAAAATGTGGTTTTTCTGGTCTTTAGGAAACGCCTTTACCGATTCACTGAAAGATGTTTTTGGTGCAAAGGGTTCCAGGAAATTTGACGAATATCTCGTCTGCTTTGCCCAGCGGTTCTTCGCGCTGCCGGTACTTCTGCCGCTCGCGTTCATTTTCGAGCTAAAGGTTGAGCCGGATGTGTTGTTCTGGAAAGCAACAGCAATGAGCATTATCATCAACATTCCCGCTTCCATTCTTTACTACCGTGCGCTCAAAGAATCGTCACTTTCGCTGGCCCTGCCCGTTGTGACGCTATCACCCGTGTTTCTGCTTGTCACATCCCCACTTATTAATCGGGAGGTCCCATCAATGCTTGGCGTCTTGGGAGTTATGATAAGCGTTCTTGGCACGTACCTTCTAAGTCTTTCGGAGAGGCGCGAGGGAGGCTTCTTTGCACCGCTTACAGTGCTCTGGGAGAATCGCGGGATGCGGCTTATGCTCATCGTGGCGTTTCTGTGGTCTTTCGGCGCCCCATTCGATAGGATTGCTGTGACACACGCAGACCCTTTCTTCTACAATGCTGTAAAGGAGACAACTCTTGCTGCTGTGTTCTTTTTCGTAGTTATCGTGAGGGGAGGCCTCCGTAATCTCTTTCATGCAAAGGCCGCAAAGATATTAGCGCCAATGGGTTTATTGTCAGGGATTTCAATCACGTTCCAGATGATTGCTTTTTCACTGACGCTCGTGCCGTATGCCATCAGTGTGAAACGGGCCTCCGCACTTTTCGGAATCTTGTGGGGCAAACTGTATTTCGGAGAAACGAACCTCAAGGAGCGATTTGTCGGAGCCATCGTCATCCTGGCAGGCGCCGTGATGATCCTGCTTTCAACTCTATAGAACCCACTTTTTGCGGGTTCTTTTTTTGCAAAAAATAAGCAGCCTCATCTCAGCCATGCGCAAGTACCAAACCCCAGACCATCTCCGCTTTCGCGCGCTTGAGTACCTTGGCGCACTCATGAAGGGTGGCGCATGACGTGGCCAGATCGTCAATTAGGAGAATTTTTTTACCCGCGACTACCTCAGGTTCGGGACAGGCGAAAGCGCCGCGAATATTTTGCAGCCTTTGAGGTTTTGGAAGCATTGATTGCGAGTCGGTATTTTTTACTCGTTCGAGTCCGCGGGGCGCGAGAGTCAGCGCTAGCTCTGAAGCTATTGTTTGTGCCAAGAGCGCGCTTTGGTTGAAGCCGCGGTAGCGCAATTTAGCGGCGTGCAGCGGCACGGGAATGATAATAAAGTCAGAGAAAAAGTTTTCCAAACCATAGTGCCTCACTCCCTCCGTCAAGATGCGCCCCAGCGGCACGGCAAGATCTTGGAGAAGCTGGTATTTCATCGCATGGACAAGATATTGCAGCTGTTTGAAATTGCCGGCTGCCAAGATACCGTCGAGCTTGGCCGAATTGAGACACCCCGGATGAGTGAGCCCCCAGGGTGTCGGCGCCTCACACACTGAACAGCGCTGCGAATCTTGAATTCGCACCGCTCCAGCGCAGCGTTCGCATAAGTGGGTGTCGAAACTGCCACAAACGAGGCAGCGACGGGGAAAGAGGAGGTCGACAGTCGGTGCCGTAAGCTTCCCGAACATGCCTATCAGGCTACGACGAGGTCAATAGCCTTTTTGTCTCCCTTTTTGTTTAGTTTGAGTGTCAGTCGGGTTTTCGGTTTGGGGCTTGTGCGCAGCAAGAGGTCGGAAAGAGCGGACTCAACGTATTCCTGGATATGGCGCCTGATTTTCCGGGCGCCGGCTTTGGGATCAGACGATTTCCGATGTAGGAATTCGATGACAGCAGGCCGCGCAACAAGCCGGAGCTGCTTGTGCGCAAGCATCCTTGCGGAGAGTTTATCAAGCTCGAGTGCGACGATTTTTTTAAGAGCCGCCTCATCGAGAGGCCGGAAGACCAGAGTGTGGTCAATGCGATTGAGAAGTTCCACCGATAAGTGTTCCCGCAGGTCTTTGAGTACCGTGTCTCTGAGCGTCTGGTAGTCAGGCAGGGAGGGCTGTTGCTCTGAAGAACCCCTCATTCGTTCAGCGAATCCCATCGCGTAGTCATTGAGCTGTGAGCTCCCGATATTGGAAGTGAGGATTATTATGGTGTTTTTGAAATTGATTTTTTTACCGGCGGCATCGGTCAACTCACCTTCTTCTAGGATCTGGAGCAGCAGATTGAAAACATCCGGATGCGCCTTCTCTATCTCGTCGAAGAGTATGACCGAGTAGGGCTTGCGGCGGACCGTCTCCGTCAGCCGGCCGCCCTCTTCGTAGCCGACATAGCCGGCCGGGGCGCCTACCAGTCGGGCCACTGTATGGCGTTCCATAAATTCTGACATATCGACGCGGATAAGATCGCGTTCTGATCCGAACAGTTCTTCGGCCAGCGCCTTGGCCAATTCAGTCTTGCCCACGCCGGTCGGGCCCAAGAAAAGGAAACTGCCTATCGGCCGCTGGGGCGAGGAGATGCCGGTTCTTGATCGTCGGATGGCTCCGGCGACGGCGGAGAGGACCTCGTCTTGGCCGACTATCCTCTTACCCAGACGGCGCTCAAGCGCCTGCAGCCTAGTATGTTCGGACGCGCTGATGCGCTCCAGGGGGATCTTGGTAATTGAAGAGATAGTCCTCTGGATGTGTTCGGGAGCAAGTTCCAGCGCATATTGCGCCTGTTTATTCTTTCTCGTCTCAATGAGTTTCTGTCTTGCAGTGTTTTTTTCTTCGAGCCGAAGCTTGAGCTCGGCGGCGGCGGTAAAATCCTGCTTGAGCACGGCCTGCGTCTTCTCTTGGGTCAGCCGTTCAATATCTGCTTCCAGAGCCCTTAATTTGAGCAGTTCCCGAGACGGCAAACGCGCGCTCATAAGCGATGAAGCGCTCTCGTCCAAGATATCCAGAGCTTTGTCAGGCAGGTAGCGGTCAGGAATATAGCGGGCCGAGAGCTCTACCGCGGCATCGATCGCGTCTGCGTGGATCTTGATCTTATGGTGAGCTTCGTAGCGGGATTTGAGGCCATGCAGAATCCGTTTCGTTTCCTCGACAGAAGGTTCCTCAATAAGCACGGGCTGGAAACGGCGCTCGAGTGCGGCGTCCGTTTCGACGTATTTTTTGTAGTCTGCGAGGGTGGTCGCGCCGATGACAGAGATTTCACCGCGCGCCAGGGAGGGCTTGAGGATGTTTGCTGCGTCGAGGCTGCCGGTGGTCGCGCCGGCGCCGACGAGCGGGTGAAGCTCGTCGATGAAGACGATGGTATTTGGGCTGCTTCTAACCTCGTCGATGATTTGTTTCAGCCGGTTCTCGAATTCCCCTCTGAACATGGATCCTGCGACTATCGAAGCCAAGTCAAGCGACAAAATGCGTTTATCAAGCAAGAATTCGGGAACCGCGCCTCGGACGATCGCGAATGCCAAACCCTCGACCACAGCCGTCTTGCCTACCCCTGGTTCCCCGATCAATACCGGGTTGTTTTTGATTCTGCGATTGAGAATGGCGATCACGCGCTGCACTTCTCGGTCGCGGCCGATGAGCGGGTCGAGCTTGCCCTCGGCGGCAGCAGCGGTGAGGTCGGTTGCGAAGTAGTCAAGACCCGGTGTCTTTCCGCGCGCCTCTTCTTTTTCGTCTGTTGCTTCCTCCTCGGCTTGCAGGAAGTCGGGTAGTTTGGAGTAGTGTTCGAAGATATTTTGGAGATTCTTGCGGGTTTGTTCAGGGTCAATCCCCAAGCGTTCGAAAACTGCCTTTGAGGAAGCTGTTGGGGCGGTGAGCGCGAAAAGCAGATGCTCGGTTCCGATGAATTGGTAGCGGTACTGCTGGGCGGAGACTGCCGCGGATTCCAAGCAGTGCACGAGCTCCTCCGACATTTTGGTATCGTTTTGCCCGGTAATAATGACGGGGGAGATATCTTCGATCACGCTTCGGACCTGCTCGGGCAATAGCTCTTTCCGGGAAAGAATCTCAGCGATGAATCCTCTTGACTCGGCAAGCACTCCGTAGAAAACATGGGAAGCGGTTATCTCTCGGTGCCCCAGATCTTGGGCTAAGCGTTGTGCAGTCACAAGTGACTGTTTGGCGCGGGTAGAAAGGCGTTCTAAGATGTTGGAAGATAAGGCCATAGCACAAATAAAGGAGTATAGTATACTTACTATAATAGAAAATAAGTCTTTGGTAAATGCAAACCCAGGCGCAATTCGAAACGGTTTGGCAAGCCGCGATCCGCTATCTGGCCGTCAAGTCATATTCCGTCGGCGAGATATCGCAGAAACTGCGGGACAAACGCTTGCCTCAGCCGCTGATCATGCAAGTCATTCGCAAGCTCGAGGAGCTGGATTTCGTAAACGACCGGCGGTATGCTCAGATATACGTGGAGAACCTGAAGCGATACAGATACGAAGGTTACTATGGTATCAAGAAAAAATTGATTGGAAAAAAAATCCCCTCTGATATTCTCGAAGAGACCCTGGACTCCTTCTATACGCCGGAAGAGGAAGCGCAGGTGGCGGCTCGCTACGCGGCGAAGCTGAAGCGGCAGGGACGAACAACCTTCGAGCAGCTGGCGCGGTCGCTTACATCCAAAGGGTTTCGCGCGGCGTGTATCAGGCAGGCGATCAAGCGCGCTGATTCGTTCGAATAGAATCAGCCTATATTCATCTCCCGCAGTCTTCGGATGCGTTCTTCAATCGGCGGGTGGGTATTGAAAAGATTGGCAAACCAGCTGACGCTGGTTTTCTGTTTTGCGTGGAAAGGATTGGCGATATAGAGATGCGCCGTCGCCTTGTTCGCGGCTTCCAGAGGTTCACGGTCACCGGAAATTTTTTCCAGAGCCTGCGCGAGTCCTGCCGGATAGCGCGTGAGGAGGGCGCCTGTTGCGTCGGCTAGGAATTCCCGCTTGCGGGAAACCGACAGCTGGATAATGGTCGCAATTAAGGGAGAAAGCAGGGCCAGCACGAATCCGATAAGCAGGAAAATGCCTTGGGCATTGTTGCTGTCGCGGCTCCGTCGGCCACCCCCCCAGAAAGAGATGCGCAGGAACCAGTCTGCCAGGAGCGTGACAATCCCGACCAGCACGACCACCATAGTCATGAGCCGGATGTCGTAGTTGCCGACATGGGACAATTCATGAGCAGCCACACCCTCCAGTTCCTGGCGGGTGAGCTTGTCCAAGATGCCGGTGGTGAAGACGATGGAGGCATGCTGCGGATCCCGGCCGGTGGCGAAGGCGTTGAGCGCGGTGTCGTCGATTACGTAGATTTTGGGTGTTGGCAGTCCGCCGGCGATGGCCAGGTTCTCGATCACCCGGTATAATTCTTCGTTATCCTGGCGCTTGACCGGGATCGCGCGGGAGAGCGCGAGCGTGATGGAATCCGAGAAGTAGTAGCTGACAAGCGACATGATCGTGCTGAAAGCGACGGCAAAAAAGACTATGCCGGGCGCGTCATAGGCTTGCGAGAAGGTGAAGCCGAGCGCGATGATCAACAGCAAGAAAGCCGCGATCAGAATCGCGGTCTTGATCTTGTTCTCAGCTATGTGGTCGTAAGTTAGCATAAGTTACTTCGAAGGGAACGATCCGAAATCGCCCCGGCAGGGCGAATAAATATCTCCTTTTTTCACGTTTTGACCGGAAAGCAAGCCTCCGCTTCGCACGGGAAACCAAATATTTTATTTCTGGAAGCTACCAACTACAAACTAAAAACTAACATTGATTGGCTGGCCTTCGGGTCCCTTCTCGTCAATGTCGAAGAAGGTGCGGGCGGTGAAGCCGAACATGGAGGCGAGCAGGTTTGTGGGGAAGACCTGCAATTTGGTATTGTAGTCGCGGACATTGCCGTTGAAGAACCGGCGCGAGGCCTGGATCTTGTCTTCCGTGTCTGTGAGGTCGGTCTGCAATTGCAGGAAATTCTGGTTGGCCTTGAGTTCCGGATATGCTTCCGCCACCGCGAAGAGCGATTTGAGGGTCGAAGAAAGCATGTTCTCCGCCTGCAGGCGGTCTTGCGGCGCCGTCGCGGCCATGGCGCGCGTGCGAGCTTCGGTCACTTTGGTGAAGACGCTGTCTTCATGTTTGGCGTAGCCTTTGACGGTATTGACCAGGTTCGGGATCAGGTCATACCGGCGCTTGAGCTGCACCTCGATGTCTGACCAGGCCTCATCCACTCGGTTTCTGCTCCGAACGAGAGAATTGTAGACGCCGATGAACCACAGCGCCACAACGACGATTAGTATGAAGAAAATCCATCCACCCATCATATTTAGTCTCCTTCAAGTCCGCCTAGGCGGACAATTAATGCGAATTTTATTATACCACAATCATCAGGTACAAGCTACGGGTAGGCCGAGTGGATTTTTTTGCGTTTTTAGTCTATTTTTAGTATAATTTTTTCATGAACCTGACCCTAGAAGAGATTCGGAAGATCGCAAAATTGGCGCGCATTTCTCTGAACGAAGGAGAAGAGCGAAAAATGGCCCAGCAGCTGTCGGCCGTAATCGATTATTTCAAAAAGTTGCAGACAGTTGATACGTCAGGCGTGGACGTACACTTGTCCGAAGGCGAAGAAGGTAATCGGCTGCGAGAGGATGAAGCGCGCGAGTCAGGCAACCAAGAAGTCATACTCTCGCAAGCGCCCTTGCGTGAGGATAATTTCATCAAGGTTAAATCAGTTTTGTAAATCATGCCACTTCAGACCCTCACCATCTCAAGCGCCCATAAGTTACTTCTTTCCAAGCAGCTTTCCGTGCCGGAGCTGGTCAAGCAGCACCTCGACCGAATTGAAGCTGTAGATCCCAAGATCCATGCTTTCCTTCGCGTGCAAAAGGATAATGCGTTGATGCGCGCTCAGCAGTCACAGAAGCGCTACGATGCCGGTTCTCCGAGATCATCTCTCGACGGCATTCCGATGGGGCATAAAGATTTGTTTTGTGTGCAAGGGGTAGAAACGACGGCCGGTTCGAATATTCTGAAGGGCTATGTCCCGCCCTACAGCGCTACGACAGCCTTGAAACTGGAAGAGGCAGGCGCGATCATGCTCGGAAAGCTGAACCAAGATGCATTTGGTCACGGCTCGTCTACAGAAAATTCTGATTTTGGCCCCACAAAAAATCCTTACAATCTAAGTCGCGTCCCGGGCGGATCGTCAGGCGGGTCGGGTGCCGCCGTTGCCGCTTCAGAAGTGCTTTTCGCGACAGGCACCGACACAGGCAGCTCGATTAGACTGCCCGCCGCGTTTACAAATACAGTGGGGTTGAAACCAACCTATGGACGAGTTTCACGCTACGGTGTGATCGCCATGGCTTCCTCACTCGACTGTCCCGGACCCATAACCAAGACCGTAGAGGATTGCGCGCTTGTTATGGAGACGATGGCGGGCCACGATGAGCATGATGCTACGAGCAGCACAAAACCGGTGCCTCAGTATTCAGCCCGCCTTGCGACGGGAGTCAAGAATCTGAAGATAGGCGTGCTCAAAGAATTTTTCTCGGAGGGATTGCATCCCCAGATTCTTGAACGCACGAAGCAGGCGTTGGCAAAACTAGAATTGCTGGGAGCCAAGCTGGAAGAGGTAAGCCTGCCGTCCTGTGATTATGCTCTGGCAGTGTACTATATCTTGATGACCTCAGAAGTCAGTTCGAACCTGGCGCGCTATGACGGCATCAAGTACGGCTACTCGGTCGAGCGGCAATCAGAAATAAAAATCCCGACCTTGCAAGCTGTGTATGAAGAGTCCAGGCGTTTGGGTTTTGGAGCGGAAGCGAAGCTCCGGATCATGCTTGGAACTTTTGCACTTTCCTCCGGTTATTATGACGCATATTACAAAAAAGCCTTGCAGGCGCGCGAGCTTATCCGTCAGGATTTCATCCGGGCATTTGAGCGCTGCGACCTGATCGCTGGACCTGTTTCGCCGACCCCGCCTTTCAAAATAGGAGAAAAAACTGAAAATCCGCTCTCCATGTATCTGTCAGATATCTATATGACGCCCATAAATCTGGCTGGCGTGCCGGCGATGTCTGTCCCGTGTGGGTTCGTGGATCAATTACCGGTTGGGCTGCAATTGATCGCGCCGCACTTTGCCGAAGAGCGCCTGCTCCAGGCAGCGTATGCGTACGAGCAGGCGACCCGATTTTATGAACAAGTTCCCAATGTTTAATTTTATAAATAATAAAGACAAAAATATGCGATCAGCTCTGCGATTTTTCAGCGTGCTTATATTAATAGTAGTATTCACCGGCCTGTCCCTGCCGGCATATGCCCAGACCAATAACCCCCCTTCAGGCGGCGGCGGGCCCTGCACGTCCACGAACACTATTGGTGACTGCGTCGTCAGTATCTACCGCTGGTCGTTGGGTGCGGGAGTACTTCTGGCGCTCTTTATGATCATCTGGGCCGGGTATCGGTACATCACAGCGGGTGGCAATGCTCAAGCGGTCACCTCGGCGAAAGAGTATTTCTTCGCAGCGTTCGTGGGACTCATTATTCTTTTCGCAGCCGTGGTAATCTTACGGACCATCAATCCTGACCTAGCCGCCCCGCCCCCTTTGCCAAACATCTAAAACCGATTGCACTAGCACTTCTATCCGATGAGCTATCAGCCAGTCATCGGGCTTGAAATTCATCTTCAGATCAAGACCCGGTCAAAGATGTTTTGCTCGTCTCCGAATTCTCCCGACGGAGACGAGCCGAACACCCATATCTGCGAAGTCTGTACCGGCCAGCCGGGCAGTTTGCCTGTGGTGAACAAAGAGGCTCTTGATCGGGCGATATTGATGGGACTAAGCCTAAACTGCGAGATTGCCCACTCTACGAAATTCGATAGAAAAAATTATTTTTATCCCGATCTCCCCAAGGGTTATCAGATTTCCCAATTTGACCGGCCAATCTGCGGCTCGGGCGCAGTTGAGATCCAGACGCCCGCAGGACCCCGGACCATCCGGATTACTCGCGCGCACCTGGAAGAAGATGCCGGCAAGCTCATTCACCCTGCGGGGGCCCAATATTCGCTCGTGGATCTGAATCGCGCAGGTGTACCTCTACTTGAGATAGTGACCGAGCCGGATTTCCAAACACCTGGGGAAGCGAAACAATTTTTACAGGGTCTTCGCGCCATTGCCCGCTATCTGGGCGTTTCTGACGCGGACATGGAGAAAGGACACTTGCGCTGCGACGCGAATATCTCCATGCGGCCAGCGGGCGCGGCTGAACTCCCCAACTATAAGGTGGAGGTGAAAAATATGAATTCATTCCGTTCAGTGGAAGCCGCGCTTGCGTATGAGATCAAACGCCAGACGGAGGCGCTCGAAGCGGGAAGAACACTTGCTCGAGAGACCCGGGGCTGGTCTGACGCCAAACAGGCGACACTCTCCCAGCGCTCCAAAGAGGGTTCGGATGACTATCGTTATTTTCCCGAGCCCGATCTGCCCATACTGCATATTGATTCTGCCCACATCGAAGAATTACGCAAACAACTGCCTGAATTGCCCCAGCAGAAACTCGCTCGGTTCCGCTCCGAGTTCGGGCTGCCCGCCGGCATCGGCTGGCAGATCGTGGAGAGCCGCGAGATGGCCGAATATTTTGAGGCCACCGTATCCGAGCTTAAAGAATGGTTTTCAGTTCAGAAGATTGCAAGTTCAGAGGCTATCAAAGAATCGATCCAAGAGGCCGCCCGGTGGTGCGCAGGTTTATTTACTGAACTGCTAAATCGTAACGGGGTGGGGCCGAAAAAAACCAAAATCAAGCCTGAAAATTTCGCCGAGCTTTTGACTCTCATCTCGAAAGGAGAGATCTCCAAGACTGCCGCCAAGCAGGTTCTGACACAGATGTTCGAGACAGGCGATGACCCCTCGAACATTATTGAAGAACAAGGACTCAAGCAGGTGAGCGACACGGGTGAGCTGGCAACAATCGTTGAGAAGGTTATGGCCGACAATCCTAAAGTTGTGGAAGACGTTAGAGCAGGCAAGCAACAGGCCATAGGGTTTCTCGTGGGCAAAGTCATGGCGGCATCGAAAGGCAAGGCGAACCCACAAGTAGTAAACCAGTTATTGCTTGCAAAATTGAAATAATTAGGTCAAGATTTATTAAACACTAACTAATAGAAAGGAACATATGGAAAGAGAAACGCAAGGGCATGTTCCGCAGGAGCAAAGCCCTCGGCCGCCAATGTCTCAAAGCGAGGCCCGATCGCGGGGAAGCGACGTGGAGCCGGGAACAGGAGCCAAGAAGTTTACGGAAGGGCAGAAAGAAGCGCAGCGTTTAGCCGAGGAACGCAGGCAGGCAGGCTTACAAAAAGCCCGCGAACGGCTCAAAGGGATTCAATAATTAGTTCCTGAAAAAAAATTCTGCTAACAAGTAGTTGCAGATTTAACTTTTCATCAGATGCCTGGCTTTGCTTGCGGCGATCTCTTCTTCAGTCATATTCAGTCGCAGATTACGATCCCCAAGCACCTCTTTCACTTGATCTAGACATTTTCTGCCGAAGTTTGCTATGAGCAGGAGCTCCTGTTCAGTTTGTCTGACAAGCGCTCCTATCGTCAGAATGTTAGCATCCGTCAGACAATTATGGGGACGAGTATCGAGCCATAACTCCTCAATACTTTCGGAAAATAGCTCATAATCAGGAATCACGACAGGAATCTGTTTGGCCCGCAAGAGCTGCTCGCGGAGGTCAATATTCTCTTCTCGCAAGTCTTGATTCGCATTAAGCTCGTCTCGCAGGAATTTAAGACGAATATTTAGACTGGCAAGGATTTGGAGTTCTCTTGATCGTTTGGGGTGCTTGAGCTTCCTCAACGCCTTCGCCTCAACTTGCCTTACTCGCTCTGCACTAACTCCCAAAGATTTCCCGACTTCTTTGAGTGATTTCGGCTCAGAGACCAACCCATATCTATCACGGATTACCTGCTCTTCCCGATCAGAGAGGGATTGCAATACGCTAGAAATTTTTTTTCTCCCATCCTCGTCGATTTCGGGCCAAGAACACTCTCCGAGTCGAATCCGCAATAGCAGTCGCTCTGTAATTTTAAGATTGAATTTTGCCTCGTTTCTGAAAGGCGAGTTCTTTTCCGCCATCACTGAGAGCGCAGTTTCTATTGTATCCCGGATTAAATCCTCGGCGTTTAGATGTGTTCCAAAAATAACAAACAGCAGTCGGTGGTGGGCAGTGAGCGAAGAGAAGAAAAGTTCTTGGATGAATTCGGTAGGCAACGAGACCCGGCTTCGAATCTGAGAATATATCAGATTCCGGTCCTTCAAATATCCCGAACACTCCTCCGCCCAGTTTCCTTCCATCGTGGCAAGTAGCTTGTTTGATAGTTTCTCTAGTCGAATAGATTCCTCACAGAGTTTTGTGAAGGGGACACCCTGAGGCATCAGCGTGGCGGATGCTGTCCCTTGGCTTTGCCGTTTCATTTATACCTCCTTCGTACATCGAAACATCTTTATACGCTCTTCGATGGTCTTTGTCAATACCACAAGACTGTACTAGTGAGGGAACTAGATTTCTGCACTTATAGAATTTTTTTGATCAATCTATTGGCTTGCACGGCGTCTTTAAGCCAATGGATTTTTTTGTTCCTCTTAAACCAGGTTTTTTGGCGTTTGGCATAACGGTAGGCAGCATTGATGCACAATCTGGCCATCTCAGCTTTGGAAATTTTACCGTTTATGAATTTTGAGACTATGGGATAGTAGAGACCGATCTCGGCAAGCCGTTTGCGACTGACCATCGTTACAAGTTTCCTAGTCTCAGGTATCAAGCCCGACCGCAACTGCTTGGTGAATCGCCGAGCTATTTTAGTTTTCAGCTCTGCATTCGGCAGATCAAGCCC
>MFEO01000007.1:0-8973 GCA_001777585.1 Candidatus Doudnabacteria bacterium RIFCSPHIGHO2_01_FULL_50_11
AGTTTCAATAATCAGGACTTCGGTGTATAATTCCTTAATCTTGAAGGGGACTGATTTTTGTTCGAATACCGCAAAAAGCTCTGCAAGCGAGAGGGTATATACGCGGCCAAGGTGAAAAGCGACAAGCATATTCAAGAATTATTTCCGGTAAATATGTTTAGCAGCATAAAAGAGTTTTTCCTCCGTAATCAGCAGAAGCTAATTTTCGCAATCGGGTACGTGCTGGTTTTTTCTTTGGCGTTCGGTTTGGGCAGGATGAGTGTGGTGTTCCGAACACCCCCCGATATAGCAGTCGAAGAATCAAGACAACAGACCGCACTGCCAACTATTACTACGACTAATGATACTCCAGAAATCAAAGGCCTGCAATCATCCGCGCCAGCTCTAATGCCTATTGATGGCGAGTGTGGAGGGAAGATAAAAGGAAATATCAGTTCTTCCGGCAAGATCTATCATATGCCGGGGGGAGCGTTCTACACGCGCACCCAAGCCGAGGCTTGTTTTACGACTGAAGCAGAAGCACAGGCAGCGGGATTTAGGAAAAGCAAAAATTAGCGAAAAAAGGAAAAGGCGGCTCATGGTGAACCGCCTGGTTGGGGACATATTGAAGGAGTGTGCGTAACCCTCGCTCCAAGTGCCTTGTTGTGCGCCGAATGGAGTAGTTCTTCCTACCGTGCTGGCCCAAGCCCCACTCGATCTCGGCTCGGAAAAATTCCTGAGCCGGACTCACATTCCCGCGCTTGAATTGCCCAATAGCATGGTCAATTCTCGCGAGTTTTTCTGGCTCATATATGAACGATTCCTGGCCTATTTGACGCCAGAGCTTGAGATCCTCAATGTACCCTTCAATATACCATGGTAGCATTTCCCACCTCCTACGGATTTTTTGCTCATATATTATATCACATATTATAGATTTTGTCAATATAGTAAGCAAGCCCTAAATAACGTAGAATTCACTAGTTACTACCTTTTTATTTTTCCTGGAAAGTGTCTTTCCTCTCCAAAATTTTTTCATCAGATCTAACCGCCGGCTTTAGTTCGACGGTGACCCGAATCAACGAGCTTGAATCCGAGTTTGCCGAGAAGTCGCAAGAAGATTTGCGCTCGCAAACTCTCAACTGGCGCAAAGAGTTGCAGCAGATTATTGCCGAGCACCACGGGATGGAAGTGCAGGACCAGGATGACCCCGACTTGGCGGCCACCAGGCGCCGCGAGCACGTGCAGGAGCTGAAGCGGAAAATCGAATCCTATTTGCAGGGCATCCTACCTGATGCATTCGCCTCTATTCGGGAAGCTGCCAAGCGCACCTTGGGCCAGCGTCATTTTGACGTGCAGCTGATGGGAGGCATGGTGTTGCACCAGGGGAAGATCGCCGAGATGCGCACGGGCGAAGGCAAGACCCTGTCATCCACCACTGCGGCGTATCTCAATGCCTTACCGGGCTTGGGCGTTCACCTGGTAACCGTGAACGATTATTTGGCCCGCCGTGACGCGTCGTGGATGGGCCAGGTCTATGACTATCTCGGCCTTTCCGTGGGAGTCATACAGCACGACCGGTCCTTCAGATTTGAGAAAACTGCCCCCATCCCTGCGCCCGGACAGATTGAGGTTGCAGCGATAGCGCAGGTTTTGGACGTTCGAAACCTTACTGCATGCCCGCGACAAGAAGCCTATAGATGCGATATAACATACGGTACGAACAACGAGTATGGATTCGATTATTTGCGCGACAACATGGCTCAGTCCCTTGAGCAGAAGGTGCAGCGGGAGTTATATTACGCGATCGTAGACGAAGTCGACTCTATCTTAATCGATGAAGCTCGCACCCCGCTTATCATATCGGCGCCTGATACCGAGCCGACCGATCAGTACTATCAATTTTCCAAGATAGTCGCTGAACTTGACCCAGCGAAAGACTACGCGGTGGACGAGAAGAAAAAGAGCGCTACGATTACCGAAGAAGGGATCGGCAGGGTTGAGAAAATGCTGGGCGTCGATAATATCTACGTTGAGCGGGGTATCACTACCGTTCATCATCTGGAACAAGCGTTGCGCGCACGCACTCTCTACAAGCTTGATCGTGATTATGTCGTGCGTGAAGGTCAGATCATAATAGTCGACGAATTCACAGGCAGACTGCTTCCCGGGCGACGGTACTCTGAAGGTCTGCACCAGGCGATCGAGGCGAAGGAAGGAGTGACAGTCCAGCGCGAATCGAAAACTCTGGCAACTATTACTTTTCAAAACTATTTTCGTCTTTACACCAAGATAGCCGGCATGACGGGTACGGCAATGACCGAAGCGGAGGAATTTCAGAAAATATACGGGCTTGACCCCATTGTAGTTCCGACTAACAAGCCGATGATTCGGCAAGACATGCCTGACTTAGTCTACAAATCCGAGAAGGGCAAGCACCAAGCTTTAGTAGAGCAGGTGCGCGAACGCCACGCCGCCGGACAGCCAGTACTGATCGGGACCGTATCGATCGAGAAGAACGAACTGATTTCCAACGTGCTCAAGCGCGCGGGCGTGCCTCATCAGGTTCTGAATGCCAAAAACCATGAACAGGAAGCTAAAATTATCGCACAAGCCGGCCGGGCTGGGGCAGTGACACTCGCGACCAATATAGCCGGTCGCGGGGTGGACATCATCTTAGGCGGCTCGCCGTACAACGAAACGGAAGCTCGGAAGGTGCTTGGGACCGGTGGGCTGCATGTGCTGGGAACCGAGCGCCACGAATCGCGAAGAATAGACAACCAATTGCGCGGTCGCTCCGGCCGCCAGGGCGACCCGGGCAGCAGTCAATTCCTCGTCTCTCTGGAAGACGATCTCATCAGACTCTTCGGAGGCGATAGGGTACAACGCCTGATGACTTCGATGGGGATCCCGGATGACATGCCGATAGCTCACGGGTTGGTCTCGCGGGTGATTGAACAAGCTCAGAAAAAGATCGAAGGACTGAACTTCGATGTCCGCAAGCACGTACTTGAATTTGATGGCGTGATGAATAAGCAACGCGAAGTTATATATCGCATCAGGAACCGCGCATTGTCTACGGAAGCCGACATCAAAGAAGAGGTGTTGAATAAGATTAGAACAGAGATAGAATCACTCGTCGCCCAGCACAAAAGCAGCGAAGCACCCGCTGAGAAACTGATAGACGCTCTGCAGGCATTTTTCCCAGCTGATCGGACTCAAGTACTTGAAAAGTTGGATTCTAATGAGGCTGCAGATTCTATTTTCGAATTATCAAAGCGAGTCTACGAGGAAAAGGAATCAAGACTGGGTCCGGAGATTATGCGCCACATTGAGAAACTAGTGGTGCTCCAAAGCATTGACAGCCTATGGATGGAACACTTGGATACCATGGAGCATCTGCGCGCGTCGGTGAGATTGCGCGGTTACGCCCAGCGCGATCCGCTGATAGAGTACAAGCGCGAGGGGTTTGATTTTTTCCAAGCGTTGCTCGCCGAAATAGATAAGCAAATCGTGTATACAATCTATAAGGTTGATCTGGCAACACAGCCCCTGCCCAGTACGCAGCAGATGGTTACTAACAATACATCAGGAGGTGCCTCATATCCAAGACAATCTGCCCTGCCAGCGAAAGTGGGCCGCAACGATCCTTGTCCCTGCGGTTCCGGCAAGAAATATAAAAAATGCGGTTTGCTGAATACACCCGAGCATCAGAAGTTGATGAATGGGAAAACTAATAGGAGTTAAAACAGAGTGTCTCGATTTTTGAAAATCATATTTTTTATCGGGATCGGATTTGTCGCAGGTGCGTATCTTTTCTCTCAAACACAGCCGAGAACTTTTGTAACGCTTCACGACTGCAAGCCGGTCTGCTTGTCAACGAGCGAATTACTGGGGCTTTTGACATCTGTAGGAATTCAGAGATTGCCCCATCCGGAGTCGGCAATAATTATGGAGACCGACAAGACCGTAGTGGTGCAGCATCCATACTCAGAGGCGCCGATTCATTATTTGGTGTTGCCCAAGAAAGACATACGCAATATTGTGGAAGCCAGTCTTGAAGATCAGTCTTATATTATGGATGCTTTTGCGGTGATCAAGAAAATCGTCGACGAGCGCAAGCTTGCCTATTACCAGGTGATCACCAACGGTCCGGGCTTGCAGCAAGTTGACTACCTTCACTTCCACCTGATGGCCTGGACAGACAAAAATCAGCTGCCGACGAGCACCCCTAAGAATTGATATGAGATATCAAGATCGCGTCTACGGAGAGTTTGAAATTTCTGAGCCAGTAATTTTAGCTTTGCTAGCGACTCCTCAGATGAAACGGCTTGTCGGGATCGATATGCACGGCAACCCTTTTCCTTATTTTGAAAAATCTGCTTTTTCCCGCCTCGAGCACAGCCTAGGAGTAGCGCTCATTCTCCGAAAGTACGGTGCAAGCCTTGAGCAACAGGTCGCGGGGCTACTGCATGACGTCTCGCACACAGCTTTCTCCCATGCAGGAGATTTTCTATTCGGAAAAGGCACCACACAGTCCCACGGCGATGACATTTTGAAGGAGTATCTTATTTCCTCGGGACTGCAAAAGATCGTTGAACAGCATGGTCTAACCCTTGGGCAATTAGTAGCAAGCCCAAGTCATTTATTGTTAGAACAGCCCTTACCCAGTCTTTGTGCAGACAGGATCGACTATGCGCTCCGTGAGCTTGTAGTGGCCGGGGACTGGACAGCGCATCAAGCGCTAGCGCTACTGTCTGGCCTGAAAGCAAGGCAGGGGAGATGGATATTTGAAACGGAACCGGTAGCCCGCAAGTTTGTAGAGGCTTTTAAGAGATTAAACGGAACCGTATGGGCATCGCCTCAGGCTGCCGTTATGTTTGCGACGTTGGAAAAATTGTTAAAATATGCAATAAACAAAGAATATTTAACTGAGCACGATCTTTGGACGACCGATTATGAAGTCTCCAACAAGCTTCAAAAGTTTGCCTCCCATGACCCCCAACTTAATCAGCTCTACTCGCAGGCTTTTTCAAAACAGGGATTCCGTGAATGCAGATCGACAGAGACTCCTGACATAGCGATATCCGTAAAGTCCCGAGCGATTGACCCCTGGGTGGGTGATAATCGTTATAGCGATTTGCATCCGGAATATGGGATTGAGCTCCCTTCACTTCTGAAACCAAAGCGATACGAATTGGTCTTTCAGTCTTCTGGATAATGCGGGCGTTGTCGGAAGAAAAAGAATCTGCTATAATCAACAAAGCATAAAAATTACGAATGAACCGAAATCGGCTATTCGCCACACTTCTCATAGTACTGGTTGTCGTAGGCTTCTTTGGCTACATAGCCAATCCTTATGGCGCCTCTCTTTTCGGGAAGCAATTTCTTTTTAGGCTTGGCCTAGATCTGCAAGGCGGTACCCATTTGGTGTATCGAGGTGAACTTGCCGATATTGCATCTTCAGATCACGAATCTGCCATGAACGCGGTTCGTGACGTGATTGAGCGCCGGGTAAACGCTTTTGGAGTGTCGGAGCCTGTCGTTCAGGTCTCAGGAGAAGACCGTCTTATTATCGAATTGCCAGGAGTTAAGGATATCGATGCTGCGATTAACTTAATCGGACAAACCCCTTTTCTCGAATTCCGGGAGGAGAACCCGGATTACGTAACCCCACAAGACCCAAACCAAATCGACCCCAAGGAGCTTTTTTCGAAGACCAAACTGACGGGAGCCCAGCTTCAGCGGGCGGAGGTCACTTTCGCTGGCAGCCAGCAGGCTTTCAATACCCCTGAGGTCACTCTTACCTTCAATGATGAAGGCAAGCAGTTATTCGCCGACATTACTCGCAGGAACATCCAGCGAAGGATCGCGATTTTTCTGGACGGCGAACTGCTGTCCGCTCCCGTGGTACAAACGGCGATCACAGATGGGCGTGCGGTCATCACGGGAAGCTTCACCCTCGATCAAGCAAAGCAACTGGCGACCCGTCTTAATTCAGGAGCGCTCCCGGTCCCGATACAGCTTTTGTCGCAACAAAACGTTGGCCCCAGCCTGGGGAAAGCATATGTCAATCAAAGCGTAATGGCAGGCCTAATCGGGATTGCGGTCGTAGCGCTTTTTATGATCGCGTATTACGGCTTCCCTGGATTCATCGCAGTCCTCGCCCTTTTGATATACACGATAGTCAGTTTGGGGATTTTCAAATTATTCAACGTCACATTGACATTGGCGGGCATTGCGGGGTTTATCTTGTCTATTGGCATGGCCATCGACGCAAACATACTCATATTCGAACGAACCAAGGAGGAACTCCGGCGCGGGAAGAGCCTTCAATTGGCGGTGGAAGACGGGTTTAAGCGCGCGTGGACTTCAATTCGCGACTCGAATGTTTCAAGTCTCATCACTACTTTCGTGCTCGGCTATTTCGGCAGCAGCATCATACGAGGATTCGCAATCACGCTTTCCATTGGTATTTTAGTCTCATTGTTTTCCGCTATAACCGTCACTCGGACTTTTCTGCGTTTGATTCTGATGATTAAATTTCTGGATACCCCGCGCCTTTTCGGAATTAAGCGAGTGTAAAAAGCATGTTTTCATTCCTGAAATCATATAAGACGCTCCTCGCCTTTTCTGCGGCTCTCATGATAGCCAGTATCGCGTCATTGGTTTTTTTTGGATTGAACTTGGGCATCGATTTTAAAGGCGGGAGCCTACTGGAACTCAAATTCAAGCAGGACGTCGCCGCAAATTCAGTCGCTTCGGATTTGACCGCCGCCGGATTCGGCAACGTTGTCGTTCAACCGTCTGGCGACCGCCAGGTGCTGATCAAGACGGATGAGCTCTCGTCCCAAGAGGATCGTGCGAAACTGCTCGACACTCTCAAGAACAAGTTTGGTGAGTACGAGGAGTTGCGCTCAGATTCCATCGGACCTGTGATCGGTACGGAGCTTCGGCAAAAAGCTTTCTGGCAGACGGGACTAGTGATTCTAGGCATCTTATTTTATATCGCATATGCTTTCCGAAAATTGGGTGGGCGAAAATCCCAAGCCCATGCCAGTTCGTGGAGACTGAGCTTAGCGGCGGTTATTGCCCTGCTACATGATTTGCTGATCGTTCTAGGCGTCTTTGCGCTGCTGGGCAGATTCCACAATGTCGAGATTGATTCTTTGTTTATAACTGCATTGCTCACAGTGTTAGGTTTTTCGGTTCACGATACTATCGTTGTGTTTGACCGTCTCCGAGAGAATCTACAGCGTGAATTAGGCTACAGCTTCGCCGAAACGGTGAATTACAGTGTTAACCAAACCCTGGTCCGTTCGATAAATACTTCGATGACGGTGCTCTTTGTTCTGCTCGCCCTGGCACTATTTGGAGGCGCGAGCATTTATTATTTCGTGCTTGCCTTGCTAATCGGGATAGGCGCGGGCACATATTCATCAATTTTCGTTGCTAGCGCTTTGTTGCTACTCTGGAACCGAGAATAAGAGAGCACACAATTTACCAGTTGAGACAACTTCTTTAAATTAAGAAGTTTTTTAGTGCTGCTTTTCCGGGCTGAAATAGAATAAAAGAGCTAATCTAAGCCCTTTCTTTCATACTAAGAGGGGATCTTGGAAAATTCCAGAACTTTTTTACGGTAATTGACAAATAAAATGATTTATGCTATACTCGGTTTGAATCTAGAAAGACTTAATAGCTGAGGATATTTTCCAATGCCTGAACAGAAGAAAGAATTAAATCCTGAGTCTCCCAAAAGCGGCATTTTAGACGTCGTTATGGAGTCGGAGCATGCCCACCAGCTTGCTGATTTCAGCCCGGAAATAGTCATGAATGAACTGCTGGCGCTTCTAAAGGAACGCGAAAGAGAAATAGTAGGTTTGCGTTACGGCCTCGCAGATCAAAAACAGGCTACACTCGAAGCTATAGGAAATAAGCTGGGCTTAACGCGCGAGCGCGTGAGACAAGTAGAGAAAGATAGCTTGCGGCAACTGCGAATTCACAAGCAGGCCGAATCAGTATTGAAGCCCCTGGATATAGTGAGAAAGACAATCGCTGATCACGGTGGAATTTTTGCTGAACACGCCTTGGTTGATCACCTCTTAATGGCAGACAAAACCGACCGTTCAATCAATGCGCTTCTATTTTTGCTAGAATTGCATGAAGCGTTTGACGCCCTCGAGGAATCTGATGAATACCGAACTTCCTGGCGCATCAAGGAATTTGAAATGGAAAAACTTGATCGCTTCCATACCCAGATCAAGGCGATTTTGGAGCGTTCGGGAGCGCCAGCTGACCTGAATCGGATAAAGAGCGAATTCCGAGAGAGCGACGTGTTCCGATCCGACCCGCAATATTACACGGATAAAGTTATTGAAAATTTCCTACAAATCACCAAGCACGTGCGATCCAATCCCTTCGGTGAATATGGCCTTCATAATTGGCGTGTGATACGGCCGAAAGACGTTGGCGACAAGGCGTATCTGGTACTCAAGCACAAGAAAGAGCCGATGCACTATACGAAGATTACTGAGCTGATCAATCAGCATAAGTTCGATGCCCGGACTGCTTACAAGGAAACCGTACACAATGAGCTTATAATGGACCCGCGATTTGTTCTCGTCGGGCGGGGCATCTATGCCCTGGCAGAGTGGGGATACAAGAAAGGGCTGGTATCAGACGTTATCAAAGACATACTTTCAAAAGCGAACGAGCCACTTGAGAGAAATAAGATCATCGACGAAGTTTTGAAGCACCGTTTCGTAAGACGCAACACCATACTGGTAGGGTTGGCGAATAAGAAATTATTCCGTAAGGTCGGCAAATCGAAGTACGCGCTGGCCTAAACGGGACCCTCAGAAACAAATATTTTCTCGCAGCCTGTTGCTGCCACCCGAACCCGAAATGAACATTTTTGCCCCTCTTGGTTCCTTGTTTAGTACAGTAGGCTACCTGCTGTCCCACGGCGGCTGGGTAGTGTTTTTATTCGTCGGC
>MFEO01000007.1:9012-11186 GCA_001777585.1 Candidatus Doudnabacteria bacterium RIFCSPHIGHO2_01_FULL_50_11
AACAGATTTATCTATAGCCATAAATGGATCACTCTTGCCATCGACGTTCCCAAGGAAAACGAGCAGACATTTCTTGCGGTGGAGCAGTTTTTTGCCCAACTGCATTCAATCCACGAGAATTTTACCTTCGGCGAGTACTATTTTGGCGGAGAAAGAATAATGTGGATATCGCTTGAAATAGTCAGCTTCGGCGGTCAAATAAAATATATGGTTCATACGCCGGAAAAGTTCCTGAAGCTTATCGAGTCTGCATTGTATGCCCAATACCCCGGAGCAGAGATCCGAAAAGTCGAAGATTACATGAAAAATCTCCCTCCATACAACGCAGAGACTTCATACTATGATCTTTTCGGCACTGAACTGAAGCTTATTAAGGAAGACGCATATCCGATCCGCACCTACCGGGCGTTTGAGCATCAAGCCTCACAAATAATCGTAGACCCCCTGGCCGGGGTACTAGAAGCCCTAGCTACGGCGAAGCCCCACGAACTCATTGCCGTACAATACATCATTCGGCCGATTGACGACGACTGGAAGGAATCAGCCAGGGAATTGGTGAAAAAGCTCATTGGGACTCGCGAAGAAGCGCCTAAGAAAAGCGGGATCGGCGACATATTCGACAGCGTCTTAAACGGCATCTTGGGAATCTTCATTGCCGCCGGCGAGGCTGAAACGAAAAAAACCATGGTCCGAGAAGAGCCTCCGACTCTGATGATGCACTTGTCTCCGGGAGAAAAAGATGTCGTCGCAGCAATTCAACAGAATATCTCCAAGATCGGCTATCAGACAAAGATTCGGCTCTTGTATTTGGCCCCGAAGGATAAATTCCGCAAGGAAGCCAAGCAGACGATGGTAGGTGCCTTTCGGCAGTTTGACGACACTAATCTAAACGGACTCAAGCCCGACACCAGGAAGACCTGGACGGTCGTTCATTACAAATTCTCCAAGACACTCGAAACCCCTTTCGTCAAATTTCTCTCCGACAGGCGGAAAAAAAGATTCATCCGTTTTTTCAAGGCCCGGTCTTTCTCTAAGGGCGCGAAATTTTTCATTCTCAACATCGAAGAGCTCGCGACCGTTTTTCACTTCCCGCTGGTGACGGTCAAGACGCCGCAGGTGACTAAGACCGAGATAACGAAGGGCGAAGCTCCGATCAACCTCCCAATATCCACATAGTTGCTATGAACCAAGACGAAGAAATTTGCATTTTTGGAGCCACTAGCTTTCGCAATCGGGAAGCGACATTTGGCATCAAACAAGACGATCGGCGGCGCCATGTGTATATCATTGGAAAGACCGGCATGGGAAAGACAAGCATGATGGAGAATATGGCCATACAGGACATCCACAACGGCCACGGTATGTGTTTTATTGACCCTCACGGAGAAACGGTAGAACGTCTCCTCGACCGGATACCTTCTCACCGGATTAATGATGTGATTTATTTCAACCCTGCGGATACTGATTATCCCATGGCTTTCAACATCCTTGAATCGGTCGACCCGAATTACAAGCATCTGGTAGCCTCCGGCCTAATGGGAGTATTCACAAAGATCTGGGCCGGGGTCTGGTCGGCGAGGATGGAGTATATTCTTGGCAATACCATTCTCGCGTTGCTTGATTCCCCGGGCAATACTATGTTGGGCATTGCGAGAATGCTTGTTGATCGAGACTATCGGAAGAAAATCATCGATCATATCAAGGATCCCGTGGTCAAATCTTTTTGGATGAACGAGTACGCTAATTACAACGACAAATTCCGCAATGAGGCAATTGCCCCTATCCAGAACAAGGTCGGGCAATTTCTCTCTTCCGCAATCATTCGAAATATAGTCGCGCAACCGAAGACAACACTGGATCTTCGGAAGATTATGGACGAGCAGAAAATACTGTTAGTAAATCTTTCCAAAGGGCGCCTGGGGGAAGACAATTCTGCGCTACTCGGCGCAATGCTGATCACCAAGCTGCAGCTTGCTGCAATGTCGCGAGTTGACATTCCTGAAGAAGAGAGGAAAGATTTTTATTTATACGTCGACGAATTCCAAAACTTTGCCACCGAGTCATTCGCGACTATTCTTTCCGAAGCGCGAAAATACCGTTTGAATTTGATTATTGCCCATCAATATATTGGCCAGCTCATCACCGAGAAAAGCACCAAGGTGCGGGACGCAGTT
>MFEO01000007.1:11194-12032 GCA_001777585.1 Candidatus Doudnabacteria bacterium RIFCSPHIGHO2_01_FULL_50_11
CGTGGGGACGATGGTGATGTTTCGTGTTGGTTCGGCTGACGCTGAATTCCTAGAGATTGAATTCGACCCGATTTTTACGCCCGGCGACCTTATCAATCTTCCTAAGTACCATGTTTATGTTAAGTTACTGATTGACGGAGTAACTTCTAATCCTTTTTCCGCCAAAACCCTTCCGCCAATGTATCAGAAGACCGATAGTGCCGAACGTGTGATTAGGGTTTCTCGGGAACGGTACGGGAACCCCCGTCCATTAGTCGAGCAGAAAATCCTCCGATGGTTGGGCCAGGAATATTATCTGCAAGCAGCTTCTGAGGAAAGTTCCGGCCGCGGAGTTGATGAAGAAGAAGATCTGCGATACCAGCAGAAAGATCGCCAGGTGGGAAGCTTCGCTCCGCAAAAACAAGAGAAGCCTAAGCCATCAGCGCCCCTAGAGGAAAAACCGCAACCTAGGGAACATCCAATCTGGGAAGAGGCCATCGCGAAAAATCAGCAAACAAACGAAGATCAAGTCGAGAAGGTTCTGGCTACACTGGTGAAGGGCGGGGGAAAGGAAGACTTGCAAAACAAAGACGATAAGCCAAAACAAACGCAAAAGGTTAAATTTTAATTTCCGTGAAAGTCTTGTCTTTTTGCAGGGCCGTTTTTGGTGCTTGTAGATATTTCTATTTTAAAATTATCGGGATTCCGAAATCACGCATGCCTTGACTCTTCTCCACCCCCAAGTTATCCTAAATACTTTTATGGACAGAGTTTCAAAATCCAGTGATATGAAGAAAATTTATGTGGCCATGTCAGGAGGGGTAGATTCAGCAGTGGCAGCGCTGCTTCTTAAGCGTAT
>MFEO01000008.1:0-716 GCA_001777585.1 Candidatus Doudnabacteria bacterium RIFCSPHIGHO2_01_FULL_50_11
CCGGCTGCGCTCTTTCATTTTTGTAAACTCCACCTTTCCAGTTGGGTGCGCGTCTTCCTGCACCAGTCCCATGTCTTTCAGGAACACTGACGGCCTGCGCACCGTGCTCCCGCCATAATCCCGAGCGTAGGAGAAGTACAGCCCATCTCGGGCGCGCGTCATGGCCACGTAGAAGAGCCTTCGCTCCTCCTGGATATGGAAATCACCCGAGGGCAAGATGTCCCGTATAAGCTTCTCGGGAAGCTCTATTGGCTCTCCCCGACTCAAGCCTGGGAACTTCTTATCCGCCATCGCCGGCAGGAACACGTGACGGAATTCCAGGCCTTTCGCCGAATGCACGGTAATAATTTTCAGCGCCTCGGGCCCTGTGTCCGGATCAAAATCCAATGACCCCTCGGATCCGGCATGCAATTCCATTTCCACTTCTTCCATGAAGTCGCGCAAGAGTTTGTGGTCGGATTCAAGCGCAAAGTCCCGGATCTTACGATAGAATTGGTCCAGGAAGCTTAGTCGCTGCACCTCGTCCGAGGTTTCGACTCGTGCTTTTTCCGCGAGTCCCAGATCCGCCACAATTCGGACAAAAAGTTCGTTCACAGGGCGGCTGCGGGCAAGCAGCGTATGGGATTCGATGAGGGCAAGCAGCTTATGAGCTGACTTTTGCCCCGGCGCCGACAGCCTGCTCAGGATTTCTGGCTGTCTGAGCGCCTCATAGAGCG
>MFEO01000008.1:802-4972 GCA_001777585.1 Candidatus Doudnabacteria bacterium RIFCSPHIGHO2_01_FULL_50_11
AGCAGGCGAAAATACGACAGTACATCCACTATCACCGGCTTGCGATACAACCCCCGCCGTGACAAGTGCATGTAAGGCACACCCCTCCGCTCCAGAGCTTCCACGAACGGCTCGGCAGTGTCGTTGGCCCTCACCAGGATCGCGAAGTCGTTCCAGCTAGCATCAACATCCTTCTTTTTCAAATGCTCAATCTTCTCCGCCACACCATCCGCTTCCTGGTGGAAGTCGGCATATACGACAAAATCGAGCATGCCGGCACCCGATCTTTGCGCGACAAGCTTTTTAGATATAGATAATTTGTCCTCCAGGCGGTCGGGTGAATTCAGTTTGATAAATGCATACGACGCGTCCAGCAAGTTTTGGAAGCTTCGGTAATTCTTCACAAGCGTTACTTGCGCGGATCTCGGAAAATCCTCGCGGAAACGCAAGATATTGCTGACCGACGCCCCCCGGAATTTATAGATCGACTGATCATCGTCGCCCACCACGGTGATGTTGTCCCGGGGATGCACCAGAAGCTTGATCAGCTCGTATTGCGCAAGATTGGTATCCTGAAATTCGTCGATGAGGATATATTTGAATTTGACCCGCAAGCGGGCGAGGACTTCAGGCCGCTTGCGGAAGAGCTCATGCGTATACGCGATCAGGTCGCCATAGTCGAGGGCGTCATTTTCGACCAACAGCTTCTGGTACTGCGCATACGCCCGGGCTATTTCCGCCGCGCGCGCGGGGTCCTCCGCCACTTCTTCTTCATCCTCGTCTTCGTCGTGGGATTTCTTTTTCTTGAGTCCCACGTCAGAATCGTGATTTAGGCTCACGGACTTGGCGTACTCAAGATATTCCGCAGGCCCGATAAGCTCGTCTTTGGCTCGAGAAAAATGGCGGATGAGCGCGTGGATGAACCGCGATGGATTACCCAATGGCTGGTAGTAGTCAAGCTCGAAGACCGCAAGATTTTTGCGTACCAGCGCCCACAGCTCCGTCTCGCCAAGCAGGCGAAAATTTATTGGTAAGCCCACGGACAGTCCGTGCTGCTCTAAAATTCGCTTTCCGAACGCGTGGAAGGTAGAGATCCACAGATCCAGATATCCATAAGGCAGTAGTTTGTCCACCCGCTCTTCCATCTCTCCCGCAGCCTTTTCCGTGAAGGTAAGCGCCAAGATCTCTTGCGGCTTACACAGCCCCTGCTCGATAAGCCAGGCGATTCTCCGAGTGATAACCGTGGTCTTGCCGGTACCCGCGCCCGCTACGATAAGAAGAGGCCCTGCCTCGTGGCCGACGGCTGCCGCTTGTTCAGGGTTAAGTCCGTCAAAAAGCTTCGACTGCTTCATACGGAAGAGATGAATTGCTTTATCCAATTCTGCCAGCCGCGACCCTCCTCATCCTCCAGCCTGTTCCAGAATTCAGCGGGCGTCACAATCGCGATCGACTCGTACGGATTGAGTTTGAGCAAATGCTGATCGGAAGTGATGAGGAATTGAGCGGAAGCCGCGATCGCAGACTCGAGTATTTTATTGTCTTCCGGGTCTTCCACTACCGATAAGCGCTGTGAAGATTCCACCGTGCGAACGCGCTCGAAATATTTTTGTAATTTATCCAGATATCCAGGATCGCGAATCATCCCGCTTACGATCATCCGATTCTCTCGCAAGGTAGCAGAATTCGCGTAGGCTTCTATGCTTCCTGCCAAGACCTCGTCTAGGATCCGGTGCGGGAAACTAAAATCATCGTCCGCGGCGTTAATGAGCGCATTGGTATCGATGACAACCCGAATCATGATGTGACGAGCCAAGTGCGAGCCGACCCGCTAATCAGCTGTTTGTACCGCGTGCTCTTGTGCCGGCGTGGTTTATAAGGCTTCAGGCGGACCAACCGCGCCTTAAGTTTGCCCTGTTTAATGTCCTGCTCAAGCTGCCAGCCATAGGCGGTCTGGTCGTAGCCTAAGGCAATGATGTCCGGATGTTCGCGCTTCGTGTGCGGCAGGTATTCCTCGCGGTCGCCCAGGATCGCCCGGTCCACCATCCTAAGTGATGAGACTATGCGAAGTCGCTCGCGCTCCGAGAAAATAGGCAAGTGGCCTTTGAATTTCTTGGCGTTATGATCCCGCGAGACTGATACGATCAGATACCCGCCCAGCAGCTTTGCTTGCTCCAGGAAATTGAGGTGCCCGGGGTGCAGCAAATCGAAAGTACCGTACACCATGACTCGCTTCTTCTTGTTTGGGGTTTTCATATTTTTTATAATACTTTTATCGATCTATCTATCCTCTCGGCATGAATTTCATCCCGCACTTTTCTCTGCCCCCGGTGGGAATCGCCACAGTCATCCGACGTGGCGTCCGGTCGCATGACCGGACGAACCCCATCATGCAAGCCTACATCATCCCGCACCTTTTTCCTCTCGGTAGGAATCGAACCTACATCACGAGGTCCGGAACCTCGCGTCCTATCCATTGAACGACGAGAGGACGTACTCACCCGCATCAGACCTAAACTACAGACTACCAACTACCGACTAAAAACTGATTACCGCCTTATCGGCATCAGGTACTTGCGCGGGTTCGTGTCCAGATCGAGGAAATCATCCACCACGTCGCGGAGTTTGCTCGATGTAGAGCGGCCGAAGGCGATCGCCTCCACGCGCGTCCCATTTGCCTTGAGGAACCGAACGCAGTCTTCATAGTCGCCATCGCCGGAGACAATGATGATCACATCCAGCTTGTGCATCATCTGAACCATGTCCATGGTGATGCCGACGTCCCAGTCGCCCTTCTTGGCACCAGTGGCGAAGATTTGCAGATCCTTGGACTTCACTTCATACCCGGATTTTTCCAGTGCGGTAAAAAAACTCTTTTCCTCGGGTATGGAAGCTCGGATGACATAGGCAATCGCGCGCACCAGCTTGCGGTCGCCCGCCGCGTCCTTGAGTATCGCTCCGAAGTTCACGCGGGCGTTATACATGCTTCGCGCGGAGTAATACAGGTTCTGCACGTCGACAAAAACGGCGACGCGCTGCTCACTATATTTGGAATCCGTCATAAATGTAAGAAATAATATTGTAAATTTACTGAAAATCTATTCCGGACTGCCGACCTTCTCCGGAATCTCTTCCTTGGTATCCTCCAATTGCAGTTCGGAGGCGGAATGAATATGCTGCTGTAGCTTGCCGAAATCCTGGTTGACGCTGCTCATCGTATTGCCCGCGTTCTTGATGTGATTGGTGAGAGTGCCCAGAATAGAAGCGAATTTGTCGCTTTCCTGCTTGATGGCGGAGACTAAATCCAGTATCTGCTGGGCAACGCGATTGATCTGCAATCCTCGCAGGGACATCAGCACGCTCTGCAGATACACGAATAGGCTGTTCGGCCCTACCGGGATCACCCGCTTGCTGCGCGCATAGTCCATGGTAGACACGTCCTGGATTACCTCCTGGTACACGCCTTCGCTCGGAACGAACATCAAGGCGAAGTCGTGTGTGCCTTCTTGCGGTAAAATGTATTTTTTCCTTACCTCATCAACCCGCTTTTTGACATCGCGGAGAAATGCCTTGCGCAGGTTGTCCGCCGCAGCCTCTTCCTTGGCCTCGATCATGAGGCGGAAATTCTCCATCGAAAATTTAGAGTCTATCGGCAGGAGCCGCTCGCCTGTCACTATCGCCACGTCCACGACCTCACCGTTGCTGAAGCGATGCTGGGTCTGATAGCCCGAACGCGGCAAGACTTGCGCGAGCATGTTCTCCAGTATTTCTTCGCCAAAGTTTCCCCGCAACTTGGGACTGGCCAGGGTCTCCGACAAGCGCCTGATATCCGGGCCGATCTGCGTGAGTCCGCCCATCTCTTTCTTCAGCTCGCCGATGTACTCGGCAGCCTTTGTGAGGCGGGCGTTGATGTGCTCCTTACTGTCATCAATGCTCTTCTGCATGCTCTCCCGCGTGGCTTCCGTGCCCGACTTGATGTCCTTCATCCACTCCATCATGACTTTCAAGGAAGTGTCATCAACCGGCTTTTCAAGTTTGCTCTTGAGCCCGAAAACCAAATACAGAAGCAGTCCGATGCCGAGAGTAAGCAGTGCAATGACAATATACAAAAAAACAGCAGGCATGCTGTAAGTATATCAGAAAATCTTTTTTTATTTAAGCCATAAATTACGGGCTTTCAAGGTCGTGATCGGG
>MFEO01000009.1:0-9392 GCA_001777585.1 Candidatus Doudnabacteria bacterium RIFCSPHIGHO2_01_FULL_50_11
CGGTGGAATTGACTTCAGCCGGAGGCAACAAGATCTCCGTCATCAAGGTAGTCAAAGAAGTGACGGGCAAGGGCCTCAAGGATGCCAAGGATCTAGTGGATGGCGCACCCAAGGCAATCAAAGAAAATGTCGCCAAGGCGGAAGCTGAGGAGCTGAAGAAAAAGCTGGAAGAGGCAGGAGCTACCGTGACACTCAAGTAATTTTTTTCTAGAGTGTCATCCCGAGCTTAGTCGAGGGGTAACGCTGAAATAGTTTTTAGTCCGTAGTCCGTAGTTTGTAGTTGATAGTCGGTAGTGATAAGAGCCCGGAAGAAGGGCTCTTTCTTTTTAGATGTCTCGCCTTTTTTATTTGTGTAATCGGATTTTTGATTGAAATGGCGGGTAAAACGGGTTATGGTTATCTGGTAGAAAAGCTTATTTTGAAGCTTAAAATATAGCTAAAATCGCTAGAGTCTTGACAAGACTCGATATTTGTGCTAAAATATATTTTCGAAAGTATTTAGATATATGAAGAACTGGACTATAGTTCTGTTCCCGAAAATACAGGTAGATACGGCGGTATCGTATTTCTTGCTGAAACATTTCGGCGAATCCAAGTTTCCCGGAATCTCCGAAGCCTCAGTGGAATTCTGGTCCGAGATGCCTGCCGACAAGACGCCCCAGGTGTTGGAAGAGGACGGGTACATTGTCATTGACTTAGGGTTAGGCCGCTTCGACCACCACCGCTTGGGTCCCGAAAATCGCAAACATTCCTCGAGCCACCTGGTGGCCCAGCATCTAGAGATTGACGACCGGCCGGATCTGCAGCGCGTACTCGAGCTTGCCCGGCGCGACGACCTAGAAGGCCGCGGCACGCTCTCGGCAGATCCCATCGACCGGGCATTCGGACTGTCTGGCTTGCTGACCAATCTTAATAAATCGATTCCGGACGCACCGCATAAGATTCTTGAGATCATCATACCGATGCTTGCAGGACATTATCTGGAAGAGAATCGCCGGTACGTGCAATTACCCGCTGAATATCGCACGCTTCTAGCAGCAGGCAAGATCAAGGAATTTACGGCTCCGCAGCTTGGGCACCAAGTAAAAGTGGTTTACGCGGAATCAGACAACCCCGCCCTTGCCGGCTATATCAGAAGCCGCGCCGTGGGTGCCGACCTGGTCATCCAGCGCGCTTCGACCGGGCATGTGAACTTCATCACCAAGCAGGCCAGACGGCTGTACCTTCACAAGCTCGCACGCATCATCAAGCTTCTAGAAGCGCAGAAGTCGGGGATTGTACTGAATGTCGATCGCGAAAACGACCTGGAATTACCCGGACGAACCGAAGGCCTGCCTCATTGGTATTACGACACGCGGGCGAATACGCTCCAGAACGGCGGCGTCCAGCCGCAGGGAATCCCGGCAACCAAACTTTCTTATCAAGAGATAGAACAGGCGACCAAACAAGGATTGAATATCGAACGCGACATGCCTATCCGCCCTGCACGACCAACTCATCCTCGCAACAGACCAAGTTTCAGCAATGATAGAACCCGAGACGGCAAATTCGACCGAGGTCGGGGAGTGGAAGTGCTCTAAAAATGTAGTCACCCTTTGTTCTCAAGCCAAGACTTGAGAACAAAAATGTGGCTGCTTACGGGCCTGGCCCCAAGTAGACCCAACGTTACCTGCCAAGGCAGGAGCGAAGAAGACGTCCAAAGGAGGACAGATGAACGTATTTCACGTTGGCAAGTGGAAGGGTGTTGTTGTACCGAGGATGCCGCGCATTGAGAAATACTTTGCGATGGCGATCTTACTGGAACAAGTGACCGGCGCTCTCGAGCTCCCGAAAGATTGGGAGATCGTCTACTGGGCCGTAAACGACGACCCGCCGTCCGCAGAAGCAGCCAAATGGAATGAGCGCAAGCTCTACCCCATCGGCATCGGCCACAAGAAGTATACTGTGGCCGGCAAGGGGTCGGACACCTACATCTTGGTGGAAGACCTCAAGCTCAATCTCAACCATATGCCGGAGGTGGCCGGACTCGTGAATCTGTCGGTGCGCAATAACGCGACGGGTTTCCTCAAGGAGCAGGCTGATGGTTTCAACATCGCGTTCCTGCTGGTGGAGGCCTGGAGAGCCGGCATGGGCTTTCACGCCGCGATGATCACGGAAGCCGCGTTGCATTCGGTGTTCACCCACATCCGGTTTCGCCGGATGGTGGAACGGCGTTTGCCCTACGAGCGTTGGATGCAGGATCTGCAGAAGTTCCCGAAACTCTTGGAGCTTTTCCTCGCCTTGCCCGACCTTCCCATCGTCGAGCCGGGAGGTAAGCCCGTGCGTGAGCATTTCACGCTGCGAGAGTACCTGCTGCAGATGTTCTGCCTCGGCGACGATCCGGACATGATCAAAGTCCGGATCGAATTCTGGTTGCGGGTCTACAAGCGCCAGAAAGAGATGCGCGGGGTGTGGAAAGCCAAGGGCAAGGAGATCGAGAAGACTGAATTCTCCGTCTCGGGTCACCGTGCGATCCATATAATCGTCGATGACGACGGAGTAGCGCGGGCGATTTTCTCCCGCAGGGGAGCGCCCAGCATCATTCTATGTGAATCGCTCCGCGGCAACTACGTCATCATGACGAGCAAAGTGCTCTGGCATAATCCGCAAGTGGTCGAGTCGCTTCAGAAGCTCACACAAGTGCTTCAGGCGCGGGCAATCAATGCGAAATGGCAGAAGCATCCGGCGTTGCAGACCATCTTCAACGGGTCGCGTCCTCTGCGGGATAGCATTCCCGCGGGGATCAGGCGGGGACCGCTGATGGAGCTTATCAGCGCTACCGTGATTCTGCCGCCGCCTACTCCGCTGCAGATCAAGCAGTGGCAGAAAGCGCGCGTAGAAGCCCTCCAGATTCCGGCAGAAGCGGAGCAAGAAGCCGCCAAGCCCGAACCTGAGACGGTACCACAATAACCCAAGCCTATTCCCTAACCAGCTTCCAGTCTGGTAGGGGAGGGGCCACAACCGCGGGAGGCGCGAACGTATGTTCGCCCTCCCGTTTCTCATATCTTCTCAAAGGAGGGGACATTGAGCGAAGTATTCACGTTTGATTACGTGTTGGACTATGCGAAGCGCGGTTTACCCGCCGCGTTATTTGTCAGGCTTTGTGAAGATCGCGTAGCGGACCAAGAACCGACGTGGCATGAGTACGGAGTGCTCGGTCACATGCACGCTGTATACAGCGCCGCCACCCAGCTGTTCCAGATGACAGGAATGGATATCCGCGCTGCTGCTGCATTGCATGATATCGGGAAGTTTCAGAATCTCAAGCGAGCCTTCTCTCTCGTCGACCGCACGGGCAGTCCGGGCAATGCTTACTACAATCACGAAGCTGTCTCTGCAGATTTTGCGCAGGGAGCAGGACTGCAACTTGCTGATTGTCTGACTATCCGGCTACATCACTTCGCGTATCTGTCGATCAAGGATCAGAGCTTGATCATCAAATTGCGGGGAGACCAAGAAAATTTCCTGCGCTGGATGCTTCTGTGTGCTGCAGATGCAGTCGGCAAAGGCTGGACGCCCGCACAGCGCGAACAACGCTCGCAGATCGCCGAGAAATTCGAACGCTTGAGCGCGATCTTCCACTACGATCGCAACAACCCGGTTCTTCTAACGGCTCTGGCCGCGGTGCGAGAATGGGAACTGCCCGAGGTTCCTGTTTTCACAGGTCGCCAAACTCACTCCCAGCCCGCGGAAGTGAGGCAACCTACCCCTAGATTCAATTGAGTCTTTGGGGTATTTTTTATGTCGAAGGAAACGATGCGAGGGCGTTTCTGTAGATAACATCCTTCATAGTAGGAGTTCGCGGCCAAGGCAGGCTTGCGCCGCTCACGGATATGTCTATATTAGCGTTTTTTCGGAGAGGGGTTACGCTTCGCGTTTCCCTCTCCGACAACCTCACCCAGCAGAAGGAGTTCGCCCCGCACCGGCGGGGCTCGCGAAAAATCTCTATTTTTGGAAAATGGCACCTTTTACCTATTTACAAATGCCTTATTTTCTGCTAAACTGAGGATAGATTTCATCTCGTTTTGCCGAGATAGAAACAAAAATAGCCCGAGATGAGGCTCAACTTAGCCTAGAAAAAACAAAAAACAATCCGCAGGTCTCGTTTTCGAGTTTCCAAGGGAATGGCCACTTGGAAAATTTCGGTATACGGCCAAAATCAGCTGTTTAGCCGATCAAAACAAAAACAAAAATGAACTCCAGATTCGCGGGGGAAAAGCTGATCACCCTGGCTCAAGCCCGGGTTCGCTACAAATACACGGCAGACCATCTGGCGTATCTTTGCCGTAGCGACTATATCTGGGCAGAGCGGCAGGGGAAGATCTGGCTGACCTGCTCACATGCAATAGAGGAATACCAGCAGACACTGTTGATTGCGGGCAAACCAATCAAAGTGCAGGAGCAGCCCATGCTTTTAGAGGACCATGATGAAGCGCAAAAGCCGGAGAATGGAGGTAGACGATATATTGAAAACGGCTCTGATTCAGGTCGTTTTACTGAGCGTGATTTGCTTAGGGTGCTCCCATTGCCCGCGACCGGGCGCTCGAATCCGGATTTGTTGAAGTTCGATCTCGCAGGCCAGCTTTTTGCTGAGAACGCTCCGCGAAGAGTGGAGGAGAGAAAGAAGGAGAATTTATGGACCCGATATCAGGAGATTTTTGCCCGCAGAAATCCTGCTTTTGCTCTGACTCATCCCCGAGCTTCTTGGTCAGGATTTACAGCGTCCCAGGCTCCATATTCTCTCCCGCAAGCTAGCGTACCGGATTATATTCAGTTTGTCCCGTGGTACCGGGAAACCCTCGTGGCCGCGCCAGCTATGGCAATATGCATACTCGCTCTTTCGGTCCTGCAATTGGCCGGATTTTCACCAGAAATGCGCGCATCTATTGAAGTTTCCAGCTCTGTGCTCAGTTCAGCTTCAACTCCATTTTCGGGCCTCATCGCAGAATTTTCGTCAAGCTTACAGGAGCTTTATAAACAGCAAAATATCGTTCTGGCGAACCGAAATTCCAGCAATACACTATCCGAAGCCCGCATACGAGGACTTTCATATGCCCGTACTGCGCCCCTTGCCGAACGGATATGGGTAAGCCTCAGAGCATCGCGAAGTTTTGCCGACTTAGCTTATTTTTTGGAGTCACTGAGCACCCCGCTGCCCGCAGACAGCATGCTCGTCTTCCACGACCGCCCGACTCAAGGTGAAGGCCAAGGAGCAGTGGCAGGTGCAAACGTGGCCCCCATTGTAGAGGGGAATCCTCAAATTCAGGCTAATATAGAGCAAGGCCCGTCATATGGAGGAGGTCTCATAGTACCCATTCTTGCTGTAAAAACAGCGGAAGAAAGCCTATGGAATGGGGAAGTGAGACATTTTGCCAGCGAAAAAAATATCGGTACAGATGAGTATCCCGCAGACATTCTTCAAGGCTGTGATGTCACTGTCGACTCTCATGGAAATGCGTATTGCACGCAATTTCGATGGTGAGCAAGGCGTTTTTTCCGGAAGATCTTGCTCTAAAATTCTAGTCGCATAGCAAACCGTCTCTTGTCATTGACGACGGAGAGTTTTTCTGCTATAATATATTCACTGGTTAGGATTCGTTTCGAAACAAAAACAAAAATTAATTCGAGATACTCATACCCTGCTATTTTGGGGGGATTTGATTCTAGCCGCCAGGCTTTCAGAATCTTCCCGGCTTATGTCGACTCTACAAACAACATATTTTTTTCTTGAATTATTGAAAGCGTATCGTGATATCACGATCGCTCTTTTGTATCAATAAATTGTGGGTGCCCCAGGGTCGAGGGCGCCTTGAAAAATAGTATGCGGACGAAAAATTTCATGTCCTCATATCAAAAAAAATACATTTCACTCAAGGACGCGGCCATTATTTCCGGCTACACCGTCTCGGAGCTGAAGAACTTCACCAAGATCGGCTTGGTGCCTTCACGCAAGCGCGGCAAGTCAGTCTATATCAGATTCGATGCCTTCGAGAAAATCAATGATCGCAAGAAAGCCGATGCAGAAAAAAAGTCTATGGTTACTACAAAAAAACCGGCGATGCAATATCAAGTAGGAGCGCCTGCGGCTTTGAGCCTGATTCCTTTCACCAAGCCGCATCCGACGCTGGTGAAGATATTGGAACCGGTCGCATTTACCGCCGCCTTGGTGATGGTATTACACTTGACTATGATACCAACTGTTTCTGAGAAGATTGTGTGGGGCCTGGATCTGTCAGCGGACACGGTCGCCTTCATGGGCGATACTACCGCAGCTTCCATAGCCGCAACCGTGTCTCTTCCTGATACTCTTTCTGCTCAGCTTGCGGCCGTGATTGTAAACCCAGAGTATTCCGGCAGCGTTGTCCAATTGATGCCGCAAGTCGCGGGAGTGAGCATAAGCGCTGAAAAGCCCAAACGCCTCTCAATCGCCGCGATTCCGGAAGGAAGCGGCTACGGAAGCTCCGTGGACTCGATGCTTATCAGTATTGCCGACGCGTCTGATAATTTTCAGACGTTCTTAACCCAGTTTAGCGATTCGACTGAGCGCGCACTTGTCGGGTCGCTCACCTTCGACAACCTCGACCAATTCGTCACCACGACCTTCCGCTGGTAAGGATTCGGAGGGAATCTCCAGTTATTTAGAAAATAAAAAACGCCCCGCTTCCAGCGGGGAGTTTTTATGTATGGCACGAGAGAACTAAAACGTAAACCTTCCGAGCTGATTGCCGATGATGACGTAAACTGTTTTGGCGGCTTCATCAATCCAGAAATCCTTGAGGTCAGAAAATTTCGAGGAAGAATACTGTGCGGCAAGTCCGCCTTCCTTGTTGAGAACTACGATGCGTGAATTAGAAGGATCGGCAATGTAAATCTTGGGCGAAGCCTGATCTGTCCAGATAGCTGTCGGATCGCGAAGGGGCGAGGGTAATTGGGCGATCGCAAAAGACTGCTCTTCACCGCGAGTATATTTTTTGACTCCATCTTGGGTGAGCACCCAGATATTGCCGTCGATGGCCATTGCGGTGACATTTTTGAAGTCTTGCGCGGTTTTAAGCCAGTTCGCTGGGGCTCCATATCCGCTCTGTGCAAGGTCATAGCGCAGGATCTGGCCGGAGCTTTGGTCAATCGCGTAGGCTCGGTTGCCGAAAAACAGCAGAGCTTGCACCGATAGTTCGCCAGTTGAAGTGGGAGTTGTCGCGCGCATTGTGCCGCTTGAGGTGTCGAGCGCATAGAGCCTTCCGCCGCGGGAAATAAATCCCACGGTTGCGCCCGCAATTTGCGCACCTGAGGAGAAATCTTCGTGAGAAGTAGGCGACAGGGCGGAGTCTTGGAAGGTCCGACTTGATGCGTCGAAAATCTCTATCGCATCAGTGTAGGAATTCAAACCGACAAATCCGCTGGCGGTCTTGATCAGACGGTCGGGCGTGCCGAGGAATGTGCCGAGGATTTCTATCGAATCCACGGTAGTAGTCTTATTCAGTTTGTTAGACAGCGCGTCCAGTCGCAGAGCCAGGTCATGGGCTTCGGATTGAAAATAGGAGCCTTTTTGAAGTTTATCCAGCGCCTCTTTTGCTTTCAAGTACGATTCAGTCGCATGTTTTTGGTCGTCGTAGATGAGTGACGCTTCCGCGTCCGTGATATTTTGCGAAGCGCTCTCAAGTGCCCGTTTCATATCGGTCTGGGTCTGGATGCGGGCGTTGCGCAGATTGGAATAAGCCAAACTCGCTATGAAGATAACTACCACAACAGCAATCGCGCTCAAAAGGGTCTTGCGAGAGATTCGTCGGCTCATATGTTTCTCATTTCTGACCCGAGAAGGAAGAATATATTGAGAGAGGATTGCGAATAGGGCTGAGAGGGTGCTCACAATTCCGCGCCATATCGTGGCGGCGAAAGCTTGTCCTGCGGCAAGAGAGCGGCTGGTAGAAGTTTTTTTGAAGTTTTCCGCATCGTCGATGATAGTATGGCTGGAGGGGGTGAACAAGGGATGGAGTTCGGTGTCCGGCATGGTCAGATGTTGGGAGAGTCGGCAAATAAAGGACGCGAAAGCATCCGTCGGCTGCGCGTCGGTTCTGAGCATGCTGATGATAGACTTTGAAGCCTGCTCGAGCGTCTGCTCTTTCAGCATGGTCCGCAGCCGCTCGAGCGATAGATAATTGTACAGGCTGGCGGTGCTGAAGATGATGTGATCGTTTTCAGCAAGTGTTCCAGTTGCGAAGTTGGTGAAAGTTTTCATCGGATGAGGCACGCCCGATGTGGCCGGAGGCTCGGAAATAAGGGTGAATTCACGGCCGCGAAGCAGGTAAGCTGTACAATTACCTGTTACCGTGACAAAAAGCGAGGATTTCACTTGAGCGGCGACAAGCGCATTCAGTCTTTTATACCAGCCGATTACCCCAGTCTTTGCCAAATGTGACAGTTCGCTGTTGAGATTCGACAGCGCTTGTTCGAAAGTCAGCTCAGAAATTTTCGAATCCGCAAGGAATGTTTGTTTGAGTGTCCTCGCGAGCCGCGAGGCAATTTTCTCATATTCTTCCCGTTTTTCCGTGGCCGGGCGGTGTCTTTCCCCCCGGATCTCAATCAGTAAAAACAGGGACGCAGGGGAGTCAGGACGGATTGACTCTTCGTAAATTGAAACGAAATTTTGAGCCTGTTTGGCATTGGGAAGAAAAATTTGGCTTATGATCAATTTATTCGCCATACGTTCGGTAGATGAAGTAATCGGTTTTTGTATCAGAAATATTCTCTGAACTTTATGAAGAGATAGTTGAACTATAATATAAAATTGTTTCCTTGTCCAAGACCATGTTGACAACAAACGACCCTCAATGGGACCCCGCATGGGCGGTGGGTTGGCTGACTGTTCCCTAGCGAAGCGGGATTTGATATACTTATTCCGTGTTAGCAATCTTTCAATATGGAAAGCAAGCACAAACACAGAATACTTCTTCAACTCATGCAGCAACCGCGGCGATTCTTCTCTACGAAAGAATTGGCATTTCGAACATCCCTTACCATGAAGCGCGTGAAAACATTGCTGGCGGCCCTCGCCAAACAGCATCTTGTGCTCCGGGCTGAGAAAAGACAGACCAGTTTCTATAGAATCAATCAGCATGCCGCATCCTTCGAGCAGTTGCGGAGTATCTTCACAGCCGAATTGAAGATGAAACGGAAAGTGAAATCCAAAGATTTTATTGAGCGCGTCTTACTCGCTTGCGGCGATGTCAAATTCGCGGCGCTTTCGGGTGTCTTCATAGGTTTAGTTAAGTCATCCGTTGATCTGCTTCTTGTTGGCGATATCTCAACGAGGCGCATTGAACGGGCAATTCAGATCTTGCAACGCATCATAGGGA
>MFEO01000009.1:9410-16447 GCA_001777585.1 Candidatus Doudnabacteria bacterium RIFCSPHIGHO2_01_FULL_50_11
ATTGGTTCGTGAAGGAGATATTGGAACGCGACCCGATCATCCTTGTGGACCGCGCCAGTAAGCACGGCGAACGGTATTTGAAAACAGTCTTTACCCGGGTCAGCGAGTAGCCATATGGATCCGCTTTCGCTCATGCAGCAATATCTCGCGCAAATGACCGCCGACCGCTTCTTCGGTTTCTATTATCAACTGATCGCATACATTCCCGCCCCCTTGCAGGGGGTGGTTTCTTTTGCCCTGGCCATTCTCATCATCTACGCCGTGTACCGGGTCGTGAAAAGAAATTTCTGGTATCTTCTTTTGCTGGTCATTCTATTGCCGCAAGCGATCCCGATCCTCAAGACCTTGTGGGGAAGTGTCTATAATATCATTACCTTTCTAATGAAACGCTACTAAGTTCCAATATTTATTTCCTGAGTTAACCGCAATGGCGGTTTTTTTGTGGATAAAAGGGAATTTCTTAAGAATTTTGCCTCTTGACAGGTAGGTGAACGAACGTATACCATTAGGATAAGCTTATAGAATTCAATCAGGAAAATGGATTTTCAAGGTACTATCATCAAGGAGAGTTTGTCCGATATCGGCGTTCTCAAGGAGTGTACGATATTGCGCACCGATACCTCTCCCGTGACGGAGAAGAGCGCGACGCCGTGGCTTGATCACTGGACACTGCATCGGGTGAAGATATCAGAGGATTCCGCGGAGCGCACAGCCGGGATTCTCAGTAAGACCTTGGATTATAGTCATGGGAGCGCCTGGTATGCGGATTTTAAAAACGATGCATGGCACTATATTATTTTCAAGGGCAAGATTTTCAAGGTGCCACGCAAGAACGAAGAAGCGTATCGCGAGGCCAAGGCATACGGCTTGTCGCTCGGCATTCCCGAATATCAGTTAATTTCTCCAAAAAATATCTAATTGGAATCACATATGAATCTATCCTCGAAGCAAAAAAAACTTCTGGAATTCATTCGGAGCAATCTGGAAGAAAAGGGTTTTCCGCCGACATTTTCTGAAATGGCCGAAACTCTCGGGGTAAGGTCAAAAAATGCAATCGCGAAAATGCTGCACAAATTTGAAAATCTCGGGTTGATTGATCGCGATAGCACCGCGCGGGGAATCCGGCTTTTGAATCCCGAGGGAGAAATGGTCGGAGGCGCAATGTTTGCAGCGCCGATTGTTGGAGCCGTTGCCGCCGGCTCGCCGATCTTGGCGGAAGAGAATATTGAGACATGGGTGAATCTGCCCACTACCCTCGTGAGGAACCGCAAGGATGTTTTCGTGCTCAAGGTGAGGGGGGAGAGCATGCACGACGCGGGTATCCTCGATGGTGATCTGGTGATTGTGAGCCCATCCGCCGCGATACGCAATCGTGATATTGTCGTGGCGCTTCTCCAAGACGAGGCGACAGTCAAGCGGTATATCGAGATCTCGGGCCGTAAGTATCTGAAGGCGGAGAATGCAAAATACAAGAATATTTACCCCAAGCAAGAATGGCGTATTTCAGGCAAGGTTGTCGGGGTTATACGACAGATTGAATAAATGTATGACGGAATTCGACAAGCAAAAACATAAAGTGATCGAGCAGCTTCAATCGCTATGCGAACATTGCCGCAAAGGAAAGCAGCACTCATGCCCGCTTATGCGCGTAGTCTGGCAGATTGAACATCTCCGCGGTGTGCCGATTATCGTCAATGACCGGCTGCATCATGTGATGTTTACTTAAAGTACGAACATGGAGGAGGATAAGGATATCGCAATAGAAGTTTTGGCCCATTTTAAGCCGGGCGGCGGCCTGAGGCCGCAGATTATTAAGTATGGTGGGCGTAAATATCCGATTAAACAGGTGAGCCTGGTCCATTCTATTACGGACGGGGCAGTTCGGATTTATTTTTTTTCCGTTTCGGATGATACGAATTTTTGGAAATTAGGCTTCAATACGCAGAATTTACGTTGGTGGATAGAAGACCAATATTCGAAGGACTAAGTGGTGCTTGCCCGGCAGTATCCGCCTTGGGCGGACTACTACCCGGGGATCGAGGACAGCCATAATAAATATTCATGAAGGCCATCTTCCATATCGACCCCGGTAGTACATCTCTTCGCTTAGCAAATCGACGACTACGGGGCAAGCACGAATTCTTATGGCCAACCTTTCTCGTATAATTTTCCATATCGACATGAACTCATATTTCGCCACTTGCGAGCAGCAGGCGAATCCGCATTTGCGCGGACTGCCCATAGGGGTGTGCGAGCATCTTGGCGGTATTATCATCGCCCCGTCTATAGAAGCGAAACGTCTCGGCATCAAGACGGGCACACCCGTGTGGGAAGCGCGAAAGATTGATCCGTTGATTGTGCTGCTGCCGGTGGACCCGCCAAAGTATCGGGAGATCACTAGACGATTCCTACGGATCTTTTCCGACTATACTTCTCTGGTGGAGAGATACAGTATCGATGAGGCGTTTCTTGATGTTACCAACCTGATCGGCGCGGGTGAGTATCCGTGGAGTACGGCATTGCTGTATGCACTGGAAATCAAACAGCGGATCCGGCTGGAGATAGGGGAATGGCTTTCGTGTTCGATAGGAGCGGCACCCAACAAACTGCTTGCCAAGATCGCCTCTGATATGGAGAAGCCCGATGGACTGACGCTGATCAAGCCGGAAGACATTCCTGGTCTGTACGAGCGATTGAATCTAACCGACATTTCCGGGATAGCATACAGGATGGAACGCCGTCTCCATGATCTCGGAATTTTTTCGCTAAGTGATTTGCGCGACTATCCTGAAGAGGAACTGCGGCAGCAATTCGGAATTGTCGGCCATTATCTCCACGAACTTGGGGCATTGCGTAACCCCTCAGTATTTGAGCTTGATGATGATCAAATAAGAATAATAGAGACTGAGCCACATCCATTAAAGTTTGAGGCGAAGTCCGCCGAAGCATATCCGCCTTCGCCGCGCGCTACGGCGGATGATCCTCTACGAACAGATGTACGGCTTGATATCCGTACATATTCGCGAAGGAGGATCAAGTCAATGGGCCATGCATATACTATGCCGGCCGCCACTGACGACCCAGAGACTATACGGCGCCTGATCTTCAAGCTTTCTGAAAAGGTAGGCAAGCGCCTTCGCGCTCGATCATTCGCCGGATCAGTCGTTTCTTGTTATGTGCGGTATGCAACACGCGGGAATGGAGAAAGTTCAGGGGAAGGGAGAGGCCATAGGATCCATGATTTGATCAGTGACGGCAGGGACATTTTCCGCGCTGCCTGGAAGATCTACCAATCATTTCACAATGGCCACCCAGTTCGTATGGCGGGAGTGACAGTCTCAGGTTTAGCCGCGAATGTCGCAGACGAGCCGCTTTTTGAGAGGTATCGAAGGGCCAAACGCGTCATCATGGCTATGGATCGAGTCAATGATAAATACGGAGATTTTTTTTTGCGACGGGCTTTCTTGCTTCAGGCTCGTGCCCTGGCTAGTGATACGGTGGGATTTGGCCGGATGAAGGAGATGAAGTATGAGCCAATGGCATAAAAAGGACTAGACAAACTCAAATCAGATTAGAAACTTGACATAGTATATCCAATCTGTGGATATATTATTTTATTGTTGGCAAACTGATGGATAAATTTTGTCTTAATTTAGACACTATTGATGAAATTTAGTGCCATGAAACTATATTTTGACCTAAAGAAATAGCGTGGTATATAATGGTATTGAAGTGGATGATTGTGGATAAAAGTGTTTAGAAACTAAAGATTTTGGGGATAATTCTTGAGACTGAAAGCGAAAGCAAAACAATATAACCATGTTGATCGGCGAATTCCGGCACTCCTTGGACGCGAAGAAGCGAGTGGCAATCCCGGCGAAAATGCGCAAGGACTTGGGCGAACAGGCTGTTATTACTAGAGGCTTGGATTCCTGTCTGTTTGTGTATCCTCAAGCGGAATGGGCCAAGCTTGTCGAGAAGCTTTCGCAGCTTCCGATGGGCACATTGTCGACTCGGAGCTTCGTGCGATTTCTTCTTTCGGGCGCACAGGAAGCGTCTCTCGATCAGCTCGGTCGGATACTGATCCCGGAATATCTTCGAGGCTACGCCAATCTGGGCAAGACAGTCGTCGTTGTCGGTGTGCACCCGCGGATAGAAATATGGGATGCGGCAATCTGGGATCAATTTAAAAGCAAGGCTGAAGGCAACGCTGATGAGCTAGCGGAAAAGCTCGGGGAACTCGGCGTGTATTAAATCGATAGGCGAACGGAGAAGCGCAGATCTCCGATCGCGTGTCAACTTTATATGCGGCACACCCCGGTTCTTTCCAAAGAGGTAATCGAGTTTCTTCACCCTCAGACCGGCGAGAATTTCGTAGACGCTACGTTCGGCGCGGGGGGCCATACGATCCAGATCCTCGAAAAGACAGGCCCTGCAGGCCGTGTCCTCGCTATTGAGCGCGACCCCAAGGCCTACATTGCCTCGGAGCCTCATAAGATGCGATTCGGCAAACGGTTGATACTTGTGCAGGATGATTTCCGCAATTTGAAAGAAATCGCACACAGGCATTCGATCACAGCAGCCGAGGGGATACTCTTTGATCTTGGGATGTCTTCCGACCAGCTCGATGACCCAAAGCGCGGACTGTCGTTTCAATCATCGGGGACCCTGGATATGCGTTTCGATCAGACAGCAGGCTATACCGCCCAGCAAGTGCTTGATGAATACCCCGTAAGCGAACTGGCCAGAATATTCCGCGAGTATGGGGAAGAGCGTTATGCGCGGCGCATCGCCCGCGCAGTAGTGTCCGCGAGGAGCATCCGCAGGATAGAGAACACCCAAAGTCTGTTCGACTGTATAAGACGTTCCCTTCCTCAATCTGCTCGCAAGACCGCTGCTGACTCAGCGCGAAGAATATTCCAAGCTTTGCGCATCGAAGTCAACCAAGAACTAGATGCCTTACAAAGCGCTCTCCCACAAGCTCACACATTGCTCGCACCGGGCGGCAAACTCGCTGTCATTTCATTTCATTCATTAGAGGACAGGATCGTAAAGCGATTTTTTCAGGAGAAGCTTAAAGGATGCACTTGTCCGCCAGAATTCCCGGTATGCATATGCGGCAAGCATCCCCAGGTCCGCGTGCTTACTCGCAAGCCTGTTACGGCGTCAGAAGAGGAGCTTGCGGCTAATCCACGTGCGCGTTCGGCAAAGCTTCGGGTAGCGCAGAAGCTTGGATGATGAGTCAAGAACTGAGCAGTACGGGGTACCGAAGTCGGTCCCATACTACCCAGTTCCCGATTCGGCATCCGAATCATTACCCGCAGGAAACAAAAGCTCTCACAAAAAATTAGAGCTTGATATTAGAAGTTCGCGGACCTAGGCCTCGCCTGGAGTTCGCCTTGGTTTCGCACCGCATAGAAAATTGTAACTATGGGTAATTGTTTTCGGCTCACCGTTCATCTTCCCCGAATGCCAAGAACGACCCGCCTGCAACGGGTACGGCATAAAATTCCGCATACGTCCTCGGGGAAACTACAGCTTGGCCAACGTGCGTTGGCGATCCTGCTGTTGCTTGTGATATCCGGCATGGGTATCATGTATTTGGTTTTCGTGAACGTCAGAGTCACGAAAGGATTTGAAATACAATCGCTGGAAAAGAAGCTTATTAAGCTTCAGCAGAGCCAGCAAGAACTTCAGATCCAGGCGGCCCAACTCCAATCCATACAATCAATCGAGCAATCATCCGCCATACAAGGATATATTCCAACCCACGACGCCCGGTACTTGTCATCGTCCGGGGTCGCGCTGAAAGGGCAATAAATAACAGATTTCGGAGGCATGACGCCACAGCAGCGCACGACATTTTCAATACGGCTGGCAGCGCTGACCGTAGCGGGTGCAGGTGTAATCGGACTCCTAAGCGTCCGATTGTTTGTATTGCAGATCTCCCAGGGCGGCTATTGGCGCGACCTTGCGGAGTCTCAGCACGTGCTCGCTCAAGAATTATTGCCCAAGCGCGGTGAAGTTTATATACAAGACCGCGATTCTCCAAATCCAACGCTCGCAATCGCGAATGTCAATCGGCCAACTCTCTATGTGGTGCCCCAGGAGGTACAGGATGCAAAAGGTCTTGCGACCAAGCTTGCTTCCCAATTGCAGCTCGACCGCAATGAGATACAGAAGAAAATAGAAGACCAATCTCGAAAGTACGTTCCCTTAGTCCGAGTACTGCCTTCGGAGGAAGCGGATCGCCTGAAAGCCCAGAAACTGCCCGGCGTGCATCTTGAGGATCAATTCACAAGAGCATACCCTGAGGGCGAATTGGCAGCCCAAGTGCTCGGTTTTTTTGGCTTCGACGGAGATGAACGCTCCGGCAGGTATGGCATCGAGAAATTTTTTGACAAAGACCTGACCGGCACACCCGGGAGTGTTGAAGGTACCCAAGATCATCGCGGCGACATCACCACGAGCGGCCAACGCCGGGTGATCCCGGCGCAAGACGGCATATCTCTGGTGCTCACGCTCGATCGGGCCATCCAGTTCAAGGCAGAAGAAGTGCTGAAGCGAACGGTTCAGCAATATGAAGCGAAAGGCGGCAGCGTAGTAGTCATATCTCCAAAAACCGGGGCTATCCTGGCCATGGCCAATTACCCGACGTTTGATCCCAATACTTACGGTTCAGCCTCCGACGTCTCGGTTTTTAACAATAATACGGTCTCAGAGCCTTTCGAGCCGGGTTCGATAATGAAGCCGATGACTATGGCGGGAGGCTTGGAAGAAGGCGTGATCACGCCCGACACCAAGTTCACCGATCCCGGCTCTGTCACGCTGGAGAACTTCACCATCAGAAATTCTCAGAATAAAACCTATGGCGAAGTGACGATGACGCAGGTACTGGAAGAATCCATCAATACCGGCGCAATTTTTGCCGAGCAGCAGCTTGGACATGAAAAATTTGGAAAATATATAGAAGCGTTCGGGTTCGGGTCCTTGACCGGGATAGAACTGCCTTTTGAGTCGAAAGGAAACATCAGCAA
>MFEO01000009.1:16530-18813 GCA_001777585.1 Candidatus Doudnabacteria bacterium RIFCSPHIGHO2_01_FULL_50_11
CATATGCGGCAATCGCTGCCGGGGGAGAATATCATGAGCCGTACATAGTGGAAGAGCGCCGTATAAGTTCCGGTGCGATTGAAAAGACAAAACCCCAGGTCGTACGGCGAGTAATCTCCGAACATGCCGCTGCCACTCTCGCGGCCATGCTTGTGTCGGTAGTCGAGCGCGGTCATGGCAAACGGGCGGAGGTCCCGGGCTACTTCATCGCCGGCAAAACCGGCACGGCCCAGGTCGCGTATGAGAATCGTATCGGTTATGATCCAGCCAAGACTATCGGTAGCTTCGCAGGATTTGGGCCCGTCGAGGATCCGGTGTTCGCGATGATTGTGAAGATCGACCAGCCGAAGGATGTGAGATTCGCTGAAGTCACAGCCGCCCCGGCATTTGGCGAAATTGCCCAATTTATATTAAATTACTATCAGGTTCCACATTCGCGCTAACGATCAACCTTGATGTTTAGAGATTTGCTGCACGTGACCTTGAAATTCATGGCGCGGGCTGTTTTGAGAAAATACCATCCGAAGATCATCGCAATCACCGGTTCGGTGGGCAAGACTTCTACTAAGGAAGCGGTATTCACCGTGCTTGCTTCCCGGTTTCGGGTAATGCGTTCGGAGGGAAATTATAATAATGAGATTGGATTGCCTTTAGCCGTTATCGGCATTGAAACGGGCGGACGTTCGCTCCTCCGCTGGCTCGCGGTTATAGTGCGGTTCACGCGGTTGATGGTGGGGGAAGGGTATCCGGAAATGTTGGTCTTAGAAATGGGAGCCGATAAGCCCGGAGACATTAAGTATCTTACCTCCATTGCCCCACCCGACGCGGCGATAGTCACCAGGGTGGGTGCTACACACCTGGAGAAGTTCGGCGATGTGGAGACGGTTCAACAGGAGAAATCGGATTTGATTGCCTCATTACCGCGAACGGGAGTCGCCATATTGAATTTCGACGACCCGAGAGTCGCAAGCATGAGAACCTTGCATCCCGGAAAGACGGTGACTGTCGGATTGGGCGAGGGGGCCGATATTCGGGCTGAGAATGTACGGATTGAACAATCGCCTCTGATGCGAGGCTTGTCTTGGGCTGGAAGCCTTACGCTCCATTTCGATATTGTGGAGGGCGCAAGCCACCAGGCGGTAGCGATGCCCGGCAGAATCGGAAGCCCGCTTGTATATGCGCTCTTGTTTGCATATGCGGCGGGAAGGAATTTCGATGTATCTCCTAAAGACTGCGTTTCTGCTATACAGAAAGTAGTGACTGGCCCGGGAAGGCTTCGGCCGATCGATGGCATCAGAGGCAGTCTGCTAATTGATGATACGTATAATTCTTCCCCAGAAGCCGTAGTAGAGTCTCTGAAAACTCTGTTGCAAATCAAGGCGAGACGCAGAATCGCGGTGCTAGGCAATATGCTTGAGCTCGGAGGCGCCTCCGAGCGGGAGCATCGGCGAATAGGGAAGATGGTACATTCCCTGAACATTGATTTTTTGGTTGCCATAGGCGGTGAGGCGAGGTATTGCGCTGAAGAAGCGCTTGCGGCCGGCATGGCTCGAAGCAGGGTAAGTATATTTGCAGATAACGGTTCCGCCTCTGAGTTTCTGAGAAAAAAAATTGAATTTGGCGATGTCATCTTGATCAAAGCGTCACAAGGCACTCGGCTTGAGAAGATTGTGGAAGCGATCATGGCCAACCCCGAACAAGCTCAGAAACTCTTGGTTCGGCAGAGTAAGTACTGGAAAAAGAAATAGATTTTGCTCAACGCCTTGGAGAAGTGCCCGGTTGAACAGCGGCAAGAAAAACGCTACACTATATGGACTCAAGCGGCCTCATCGTCTAATGGCTAGCCCCGACGTAAAAGTCGGGGTCCCGACTGAAAGCGTCGGGAGACATAGAATCTGGTTCTTTACCCCGAAGTGAAATTTGGTTTATGCCGCGTTCGCCTCCGCCAGAGGCGGACAGGAAGCCCGGTCTAGCCCAGCACTTTTCAAATGCCGGTATCGTCTAGTGGTTAGGACACTGCGTTCTCAACGCAGGAACCGGGGTTCGACTCCCCGTACCGGTAGAATTCAAAAAATTTGTGCGAGGTTGCCAAATTTCTACTGCGGGGTTATCCACCATCCGCCCCGGGTACGATTCCTGACAACAAGTGAAAAGGCCACCGAAGGTGACGAATTAAAAGCGGAAGTGCAACAAACAGTCGGCCCCGTGGGGCTACCAACAAAGAGAACTTCGAAAGAAGGTCTTTTTTTACTCTACTTGGTGAAGTAGCGGTTTTCAATTTCG
>MFEO01000009.1:18826-30301 GCA_001777585.1 Candidatus Doudnabacteria bacterium RIFCSPHIGHO2_01_FULL_50_11
GATTTTATGAAGCAAAAAAGCTAAAATATAAGCAATGATTGTTAAACATAAATGAAAAGAATGAATCCCCTTGCGACAATAGAAAAGTTGGCCGATGCGTTTGAAGTATTGGCTAGTGAGCTTTTGAAATAAATTTAGGCAATTATACGCTTGACGCACCTATTCATACAGAGATAAAAAAACTATGAACAATATTAATAGCAATAAAAAGGAGTTGTCACCGGAACAAGGTGAAGAATTACTCAAAGCACTAAAAGCCCGTTTTGAGAAAAACATAAACCGCCATAAAGGCATTGAATGGGCTAAAGTGCAGGCAAAGCTGGAAGCTAATACTGAAAAACTGTGGTCGCTCAATGAAATGGAAAGAACTGGCGGTGAACCGGATGTTGTCGGGTCTAATAAAAAGACGGGCGAATACATTTTTTATGATTGTTCAGCGGAAAGTCCTAGAGGCCGTACAAATGTTTGTTACGACGGCGAAGCGCTGGAGTCAAGGAAAGAACATAAACCGGAAAATAACGCTATTGATATGGCTGCTGCTATGGGCATTGAGCTTTTAACGGAAGAACAATATCAAGAGTTGCAGAAACTTGGAAATTTCGATACGAAGACGTCGAGCTGGGTGAAAACACCTTCTGATATTAGAAAACTCGGCGGCGCCCTCTTTGCTGATCGCCGCTACGGCAATGTCTTCGTGTATCACAACAGTGCGCCCTCTTACTATGGCGCTAGGGCGTTCCGTGGCGAGCTTCGGGTCTAAATTTTGCACGGACAGCTAATTCAAATAAGAGGTTGGGGAGCAATTCCATAATTTGAAAAAACTTTTGGATTAGATAAATGATCGTAAACTTCCCTTACCAAAGCCAAATATGTTTTCGACCCGTTCATACGGACTTTACCAGAAAAATAAAATTTTAAAAATTCATCTAACATTATGTCTCTCCAAACCTTAGTTCTCATCCTTCATGTCTTAGGTTCTGGCGTAGTGTTCGGGGTTGTGTTCTTTTCAGTATTCCTGGTGGTGAAGCCAGGATGGTCGCAGGGACGGCTTTCCCACTTGCATTTCGTGGGACGTTTCGGCATGTGGGCCTCGGGCTGGCAGGTCGCAACCGGGGTATATCTTGCAGGAATTGAATGGAGTGAATTTTCTTCCAATACTCTTTTTTGGACGAAGATGGCTCTGTACTTGATCGAGGGGACCCTCGCAGGTCTGCTGATTGAGAAAAAGATCAAGGGCGCCACAGCAGGCGCCAAGCCTTCCGGGCTTTCCGTGTCAATCTTAAGCCAAATGATTTTGATAGTGCTGATCATAGGAATCGGCGTTCTGCTGGTGGAGAGATAACTTATGCTAGTGCAAAAAAAGGTTTGAGCTCGGCCGGGCCTTTTTTCATGGGCGTGCAGTCTAGCCCGCGGCTTTGGTGTATAATAAGTACATGGAAAACAAAAAGATAACGTTCCCCGAAGGATTCTTGTGGGGAGCCGCAATATCCGCGCACCAGACCGAGGGAAATAACATCAATTCCAACTGGTGGGCATGGGAACACTCAGAGAGACGGGCTTCCGAGCTTCGATCACAAGGCCGCAATCCGGCAGAGTACGTATCCGGTCAAGCGTGTGATTTTTACCACCGTTACGAATCGGATTTTGATCTTCTGACTAAGCTCAATATGAATGCTTTCCGCCTTTCCATAGAATGGGCGAGGCTCGAGCCGCAACAAGGCTGGTTCGATCGCGATGAAGTAGAGCATTATCGCCGGGTACTTGAGGCCCTCAAAAAAAGAGGCATCAAAACCTTCGTCACACTGCATCATTTCACCTTGCCTCAATGGTTTGCTGAAAGAGGCGGTTTTACCCGCAAAGCAAACATTCCGCTGTTTTTAAACTACGTTAGGCTGGCGGCGGAAGAATTTTCACCGCTAGTTGATTTTTGGGTGACCATCAATGAGCCCGAAATTTACGGATCGCACTCGTATATTTTGGGACGGTTCCCGCCGCAACGCAAGAGTCATTGGCTGACTTTTGTGGCGGTCAACACCCTCATAGCCTGCCACAACCAAGCCTATCCGATTCTGAAAAAGTACAACAATGTACCCGTCGGATTAGCTTACCACCTAGTCGATCTCGTGCCGACGAGCATCTACAGCAGATTCACTCGGGACGTGATGCACTATATTACCAACCGGTATGTGTTGCGCAGAACAATACGGCGCTGTGACTACATCGGGGTGAATTATTATGGCCACAGCCACGTGGGGGTATGGGGTCGAAAAATCCGTCACAAGACCCATCACATGCTCACCGATCTTGATTGGGCGATCCATCCCGACGGCCTCGAGCGTGTTCTTCTGGATCTGCGGAAATACCATAAGCCGCTCTATATTACTGAGAATGGATTGGCTGACGCAGGCGATATAAAACGGGAAAGGTTCATCCACGACCATCTTCTCTATACGCACAGGGCAATCGAACAAGGCGCGGACGTGCGGGGATATTTGCATTGGTCGCTGATGGATAATTTCGAGTGGGCCCATGGTTTCTCTCCTCGATTCGGCTTGGTGGCAGTGGACTATCCGACTCAAGCCCGGACGATTCGCCCGTCGGCCTTATCATACGCGGAGATTTGTAAAACAAATACGCTCACTGTATGAGTATGTATATCCTGGTTGCAATAGCCGGCTATCTGACCTTTGCTGTGAACTCCGTGATAGACAAGTTCCTGCTTCGTCGCGCGATACCGGAGCCGGCGACCTATGCTTTTTTCATCAGCATGCTGAGCTTGTCTGCGTTATTGCTCGCCCCCTTCGGTTATTTCCGGCCGGAGAATTGGGATATTGGCTTGGCGCTGCTGTCGGGCGCTTGTTTTACTGGAGCGCTTATCGTTTTTTTCGCCGCTCTCAAGCGTCAAGACGCTTCGGCCGTGCTGCCCTTCGTAGGCGGGGTCGTGCCGCTGCTGACAGTCTTTATGAGTTTTTCTCTTTCATCCGAGCGCTTGTCTCCCAGAGACTATCTCGCAGCCGGCTTGTTGATTGCCGGGAGCTTTCTTATCGGTTGGGCGGGGAGCAAGAAGCACGGCGCGGCAGGCTGGATTGTGCTTGCCATAGTGGCTTCAGCGCTGTTCGCAAGCTCTTTCACGCTCGTGAAGATCGTGTACCTGGATCTGCATGGCGCTTTTGTTCCTGGGCTCATTTGGTCTCGCGTTGGAGGTTTCTTGGCTGCGCTCTTGATCCTGCTCCATCCAATGTCGCGAAGAAAAATCTTCAGCACCAGCCGGGCAATCGCCCCGCCATCGCTGGGATTATTTTTTCTTGGGCAAGCGCTAGCCTCGGGCGCCGCAATCGCCCAAAATTACGCGTTGTCGCTCGGCAGCGTCACCATGGTCAATGCGCTTCAGGGAACCCAGTTTGCTTTTCTTTTTGTGCTCACGAGTTTCCTATCAAAAAAATACCCAAAGATACTTTTTGAAGATTTCAGCAGAGGAGTTTTTTTTAAGAAAATCCTAGCCATCTTGCTTATCAGCGCCGGTTTGATCGCGATCTTTTGATTTTTATCATGGTCTAGCCATGAAACTTCATACAACGTCACGGGCAGTAAAATTTTTTCTGATTTCTACACTGCTTTTGCTTATTGCGGCGGTGTATTTGACATTCGGCACAACCAAGCGGGCCGAACATATGGTATGGGGTGTCAGCTTCTCCAAGCGTGCGGCGGAAGGCCTTGGCTTGGATTGGCGGAGCATTTACGCTGCCATCCTGGACGATCTGAGGGTAGATCATGTTCGCCTCGGTTCATATTGGGACGAGATCGAGCCCCAGCCGGGCGCTCTTGATTTTGCCGATCTGGATTGGCAAATACAACAAGCCGAGAAGAAGGGGGTGCATGTGATCCTGACCTTGGGGCGCAGACAACCACGGTGGCCGGAGTGCCATGTGCCCCACTGGGCAAAGGAGTTAAGCGACGCTGAACAAAAAAGTGCTTTACTGGAGCAGGTGACTGAAGTGGTGAAACGTTATCGTGGATCTCCTGCCATAGAAATGTGGCAAGTGGAGAATGAGTATTTCTTATCGAGTTTTGGAGTGTGTCCGACCCCACCTGTTAGGCAATTCCTCATGGACGAGATAGCCTTGGTGCGATCACTCGACTCTCGTCCCGTCATCACCACCGACAGTGGAGAAATGTCAGTCTGGTTTCGTACCGCGGGTTTAGGGGACGTCTTCGGCACGACCATGTATAGGAGAGCGTACAATCCGATCTTGGGAGTGGCGAACTGGCCGCAGCCGCCGGTCTACTATTCGCGTCTGGGACGGGTCGTGCAACTATTTACCGGTTTCAAAAAAATGATCATCGTTGAACTGCAGGGCGAGCCCTGGGCGAAAACGACTCTGCAAGACGACACAACTGAAGTGAATTATGAGACCCTAAGCCCCCTACAATTTCGTGCCAATATCCAGTACGCCCGTGATTCAGGAATTGATACGGCATATCTCTGGGGGGTCGAATGGTGGTATTATATGAAGACCGAGCGGGAAACCTCTGGTTTTTGGGACGAAGCCCAGAAATTGTGGCAGGTTAGCCCACCCGGCATATAAAATGATTTCTATCATCATTCCAGCGAAGGACGAAGAGAAATATATAGGAGAGTGCCTTCAGTCAATACTTGACCAGCACATGCAAGAACCGCCGGAAATTATCGTTGTGGACAATGCTTCCACCGATGCCACAGCGTACGTAGCCGGCAAGTTTCCCGGTGTCAGGGTAGTACATGAACCAGTTCCCGGCACCAACCAGGCACGTCAGCGCGGGTTCCGCACAAGCCAGGGTGATGTGCTGATGTTTTTTGACGCAGACGTGCGCCTGCCGCATGGTTGGATAGATGCGGCGATCAAGAAATTGAATATGCGGACTGACCTTGTCGCCTTTTCTGCCCCCTATAGCTTCTATGATTTCCCGCTTTTAGAAATTACGAACCAAATATTCAATTACTTGATAGCCCGACCTTTTTGTTTTATTTTTATTAGAAGCTTGCGCGTTGTTGCCCAAATGTCAGGCGGCGTCATGGTGATCAGAAGAAATGTCCTGGAACAGATTGGCGGGTTTGACACAAATAGGAAGTTCTACGGCGATGACACTGGAACAGCAATGAAATTGAAAAAAGTCGGATATGTAGCCTATGATTTTGGCAGCTGGGTTCACTCCTCGGGGCGTCGTTACTTGAAGAAAGGACTGCTGAAGACCATTAGCATTTATATGTTCAACCTCTTCTATATCTGGTTCCGTGGCGAGCCATATCATGAGGACGAAGAAATAGTTCGTTAGCCACATTGTATGAACATCAGTATCATAATTCCCGCATATAACGAAGAGAAATACATCGGCGAATGTTTAGCCCATGTGCTCAAGTACAAAACTCCCGCAGTGTCCGAGGTGATCGTGGTAAACAACGCATCCACTGACGAGACCTCTGCGGTGGCGCGGCGCTATCCCGGTATCAAGGTCGTCGATGAACCCCGGAAGGGTTTGACGCGGGCGCGGCAGCGCGGGCTCCAGGAAGCCACAGGCGACCTGCTGGCCTACATTGACGCGGACACAAGGATGCCCCAGTTCTGGCTGCCTATCCTGGAGCGGGAGTTTCAGTCCGACCGGGAGTTGGTTTGTTTGAGCGGACCCTATGATTATTATGATCTCCCGGCAGCCCGCCGCTTCCTGGCGCGCATGTTCTGGAAGATAGTCGCGATCCCTTCGTATTACATGATTGGATATTTGATCGCAGGAGGAAACTTCGCGGCCAAGAAAGAATCGCTTTTGAAGATTGGGGGGTTTGATCGGCAGATTGAATTCCACGGGGAGGATACGAATTTGGCAGTCCGGCTGCAGCGGGTTGGGAAAGTAAAATTCATGAGCAGATTTTTCATTTGGACCTCAGGGCGAAGACTGCTAGCGGAAGGCTTGGTCACCACAACCTATCAATACGTCATGAATGTCATCTGGGAACTGTTCCTGCACAGGCCGTACTCTCAACAGTATCGCGATTTTCGCTGAAGTGCACATGCCCGCAACCCAAAAAGCTGTTTTTGCAATAACGCTGTTTAGCATCTTCGCCGCTTGGTGCGCGTGGAGCACGGTCACCGATTGGTCGGTCTCGCTACCCTTGGTGATTTTCCACTTCGCGCTTTTAGTGAACACATTTTTTTCCATCAGGTGTTTCTCACGCATAATTCCGCGTCGTGACTGGACGCAGAAAGCCATTGACGTCATCCTCGGTGTACTCTATCTGGCACTCCCGCTCCAATTCGGGCAGCCCCTGTGGTACGCTGTCGTATTGGCGATTTTATTTACACTTGCCACGACAAAATATGCTCTACTTTTTCATCTCAAAGAGCACCTCTCCCTTCTGCGTAGAAAAATCTTTTTCGACAGCCTCGGATCAATAGCATGCGTGTTGTTAATTGCGGCAGTAAGCGCGGGGTATGGTTTCGTGGCCATGTGGGCCTGGGCGATACTTTTTATTCTTGCTGACATGTACCTGCTGGTCATCAAGCCCTTGTATGTTTTGGATTAAAAAATATTCTTGTGGATAACTTTATTGTGGATAAACTAATACTTGAAATTTACTAAAACAAAACAAAAACCCCTGGTACAGGGGGTTTTTGATTTTGCTATGGGGTTAGCACTTATTTAAGACGAAAGTGTCGCCGCCACGTTACAAGTAGATCAATCTCTTTCGTCTTCTTAATTATCGCCGATTTTTTCATCTTTGTCTAGAGAAGGCAGTGAAGAACTCTGAGCTTCCGGCGAAGCGGGAGCCGCGTCGGGCAGGGAAACGGATTTGGTCAGCTCTTCAAAATCCGGCAAGTCCTTCATCTCTCGAACTCCCAAGTATGCCATGAAGTCCAGGGTGGTTGAGTAGACAAGCCGTCGGGCATCTTGGGGGTGAGTGGCTTTTTCCACCATACCGCGCATGGCAAGCTGGCGCAATATATACTGCGAATTGACCCCGCGAATCGCCTCAATCTCAGCCCGTGTGACTGGCTGCTTGTAGAGCACGATTGCCAGCGTTTCCAGCGCGGCGTCAGTCAACTTCTCCCGTAGTTCAGCGTTGACGAAGTCTCCGACCAGCTTGGAAGAATCGGGATGCGTCATCAGCTGGTAGCGCTCGTCTTTCTCAACGATTACTATGCCGCGTCCGCTAAGCTCGGCTCGAAGCCCCTCGAGCCCCGTCTTTACTTCAGGCTTGCCGACACCCAGCGCCCGCACAAGCTCGGATATTTTCACCGGTCGGGCGGCAGCGAAAAGCAGGGATTCGATTTTTGAAGGCAGGCTATCCATGGGAGAGTTTGAGTAGAAGTCCCAAAAAAAATATTAGCGCTCCGGTCACGACGAGGCTCATCGAAGGTCCCGCGCCTGTGATGAGTTCACGGCGAGAGGGCCGAGTCGTAAACGAGGTGATATACCCGCGCTCTTGCAGCGGCACAATAGTGCGGTCATGAATCCAGGGCACTCCGAGAGCTGCCACGAAGACTCCGAAACCCATGATGAGGGCGGGAACATATTCTTGAATGTTCATGTGGGTATATTCGCCGAATGTTCGATATCTTTGCGGCGGATCTTGATGTCGGAGAACAGCATCTCTTGTTCCACGGTCAATATTTGCTGCTTGATAAGCTCAAGCAAAGCCAAAAATGTCACGATGATTTCGGTGCGTGAATTGGTCTTCAGCGCGTCAGTCAGTTTCATCTCGATTTTTTGCGCGAGGTAGGCCTGCAGCTCAGTGATCTTATCCCGGATGGAGACAACCTCTTTCACGACCTGCCTCGGCAGCCTCACGATCTCCTCGAGCGAGCGCGCCAGCGACTGCATGGCGGCCCGCAAGCGCGATACTGTGGCACCTGGGTCGGGGTAGAACGCGGCGGGTATTTCCATCTGATTTTCGGCGGCGTACAAGTGCCGCTTTTTCGTCTCCAATGCCTTGAGGTACTTCGCCACTTCTTTGAAGCGCTTGTAGATTAGGAGCTGGCGAGTAAGATCAGTAGCCTCTTCATCCGGCAATTCCTCTTCCAATGACGGAAGAAGCTGCCTGGACTTGATAACCAAAAGCTTAGAAGCAACCGTGAGGAAGTCGGCTAGCACGTTCGGATCCAGATCAGCCAGGTTTTTGATATGATCGAGGAACTGCTGGGTTACCGAAGCGAGTGAAATTTCCGAAATTGAAAGTTTCTGCTCCTCAATCAAAGTGAGCAGGACATCGAGCGGGCCTTGGAACTTATCTAGCCTGACTTGGTAAATCAAAGTTTTCGAGTTTTCGATTTCTATTTTTTTGCTTTCGAGAATGCACCCTTTATGGGTTTGACCAGATTCTCAAAGTCTTTGAGCGCAATCTCTAAAGACTCGGTGTAGGAGCCGGCGGCCGCGATCATCTTGTTCGCCTTGGAGAAGCCGCGGTCTATCAAGGTGGGGATCTTATACAGATTGCCGAAGGGATGCAGCAAGCCAACCTTGGTCTTCAGGTATTTGGTGATGTCTTTCTCGGTAGCAATGGCAACCTTTTTCACTTTCAAGGCGGCCTTAACCGCAGCCATATCCACATAGCGGCTGGCTGGCAGGACCACAAGCGCTAGGCCCTTATCCGTGCGGACTAAGACGACCTTGGCGATCTCATCGAGCTTGCGCTTGAGGGTCGAAGCCGTGTCATAGGCCGTGTATACGACCTTGTGAGTGTGGAGCTGGAATTTCACTCGCTCTTTCTCCAAATATTTGGCGAGCTTGTTCAATTTGGTTTTGAGCGCTTTGATCTTGGACTTCGTTTTTTTCTTGGGCATAGATTTTGTCTCGTTAATTATTTTTTCTTGGGTAAATCCAACTTGATGTGCAGTTCTTTGAGTTGTCGTTCTTCGACACTTGACGGCGCGTTCATCATCACGTCTTCGGCGCTGCCGTTCTTGGGGAAGGCTATGACTTCCCGGATATTCGGCTCGTTTTTGAAGAGCATGAGCATCCGGTCGATGCCCGGGGCGAGCCCGCCATGCGGCGGCGCACCGTACTCGAAAGCTCGGATCATCGCGCCGAATCTATCATCGACCGTTTTTTTATCGTAGCCGACGATAGCGAATGCCTGGTACATGATGTCCGGGTGGTAATTCCGTATGGCGCCTGAAGAAAGTTCGAGCCCGTTCGCCACGATGTCGTACTGAAGGGCGATAATCTCAAGCGGATCTCCAGACTTGAGCGCGGCAGCGCCTCCCCTGGGCATGGAGAAAGGATTGTGGCCAAAGTCCAGGCGCTTCTCCTGTTCATTCCACTCAAACATAGGGAAATCGAATATCCATGCCCAGGCGATGACTGAAGGATCCTTCAGTCCGAAGTCGTCTCCCAAGCGGCTTCGCAATTTGCCCAAGATCACGTTGGTCCTGGTACGTTCGCCGGCTCCGAAGAAGATGATGTCGCCATCTTGGGCGCCTGTGCGCTGGGTAATATCGGCAAGCTCTTTCTGCGACAAGAATTTGAGGATAGGGGATTTGGGTCCGGATTTCTCGACGATGATGTAAGCCAAGCCCCCCGCGCCTTCCTGCTTCACCATCACAGTCAATTCATCAATCTGGGATCGGGTGAGACGTGACCCGCCAGGAACGCAGATTGCTTTCACGGCGCCGCCCTTTTGCTTGAGTGCTGTGCCGAAGACGCTGAATTTCGTCTCCTTCAAGACATCAGACAGTTCTATAAGCTCAAGGCTGAAGCGCAGATCGGGCTTGTCCGAACCGTATCTCTCCATAGCTTCCCGATAGGGAATGCGGGGAAAGGGCTTCTTCCAGATCTTCTTTCCGGCAAACTCTTCGGTGAGGCGCACAAATAGCGGTTCCATGACTGCGAAGACTTCTTCCGGGTCCTGGACAAAGGCTATCTCGCAATCGAGCTGGTAGTGCTCGCCGGGACTGCGGTCGGCTCTGGGGTCTTCGTCGCGCAGGCAAGGTGCGATCTGATAGTAGCGGGGCAAGCCTGCGACCATGAGGAGCTGTTTGAATTGCTGGGGGGACTGCGGAAGCGCGTAGAATTTGCCCGGGTGCAGGCGGGAAGGCACGAGGAAGTCGCGAGCCCCCTCCGGAGAGGAGGAAGTGAGGATCGGCGTGGTCACCTCGATAAATTCCTGTTTGTCCATATATTCGCGGATCATCCTGACCATGCGGTGCCGATCGCGCAGCATCGTCTGCATCTCTTCGCGCCGTAGGTCGAGGAAGCGATATTTGAGCCGTACATCTTCGCTGACCTTGTCATCCGCGTGCATGATCTGGAATGGCAGCGGCTTGCTGGTGTTGAGTATCGTAAGCTCATCAATCGTGACTTCAATAGTGCCGGTGGGAATATTCTCATTGACAAGCTCGGGCGCGCGTTTTACCACCGATCCCACGGCCGCGACCACGAATTCATCGCGGATTTTCTCCGCCAGCTTGAACGCCGCGTGTCGCTCTGGATGAAATGTGAGCTGGACAAGTCCGGTGTGGTCGCGCAGGTCGATAAAAATAAGCCCGCCGTGGTCGCGGCGGCTGGCTACCCACCCGGAGACGGAAATTTTCTTTCCGATTTTTTTGACGCTATCAATAGCAAGAGTTCTATCCATGACGGAAAAAAGTATCAATAAAGTAATTAAACTTTACCATTTTCTGACTGTATTGACAAATAAGCATTTTTGTCATACAATATACCCGTTCGGAAGGAGGACTATGGAAATTTCGGCAAGAGTTTTTGACAAGGCTGTTCTGATTGTAGAGCGGCAGATGCGTCACACCGTGTTCGAGCAAAGCGGCAACGCAGATATAGCCAAGAGCACCGAACAAGCCTTGCAGCAAACCCTCGACGAGGTGCTCTCAAGCTCCGAGTCGGAAGATGTCCTGGCGGCACTACCCGAAGCCGAGCGCTATGTGAAGGAACGGGAGGCGCGTGAAGAATTCATCGACAACCAGACGTTTCTGGGTCACCTGCGCCACTCTCTAATCGTTCTTGGGGCCATGCAGCATGACAAGGTGCCGATGACGCGAGAGCTGCTTCCCAAGCCTTCCGATGTAGGACTTGATGCGCGGCAGTACGCCTACGAAGAATTCGCGCAGCTGCTGCTGGAGCTTGACGGGGCGAAGAGCAAGCCCCTGCTCGATGCCTTGCAGGGCGTGCTTTCTTCAGTCAGGACAGATATCCTTTTCCAGTCGGAAGATATGCCGCCGATGCCGCAGCTGCCCGAGCTTGTCTGAGGCCGATCTACCCCCGCGGATTCCCCCCGAATCCCCCCGAGGGCGTGGACTGAACTTATTGTCCGCGCCCTTTTTCTTTGTGCTTGAAATATCATTTAGCAAATACTTCCATACTCTCTAGTATCGCGTTATTTGTCTGGGAGGGTTTGGGAGGGGGAGGAGGGAAGTGGATTTCTGGGCAAAAAATACTACAAACTCATTCTTACATTCTCAAGAATGTAGGAATGAGTGGGGCGGGGAAGGG
>MFEO01000010.1 GCA_001777585.1 Candidatus Doudnabacteria bacterium RIFCSPHIGHO2_01_FULL_50_11
GGATCAGGCACTGCTGGGAGTTATATTATGGTATTATCCACGTATGCGAATCCGATTGGCAACGCGATCGATGTTAACAACAATACCCAGGGCGCTATCTTCTATTCCTCCGCCGGCAATATCAATGTGAATAATAATGTTGCTTTGAAAGAAGTGATTGGATACAAGCTCACCCTTGCCAATAATGCCTCAGTCACCTATGAGTCTGGCTTATCAAATGTCAATTTTTCAACTGGACCAGGGGGTGGCTGGACTTTGAAAAGGGGAAGCTGGGTAGTAGTGCCGTAATGGCCTTGCTTGAGTTTTTCTTTTTGCTACTATACACTGACCATACAACATAAATGTTTTCTCTGTTCTCGAAACAAAAATCAGCAATAGGACTGGACATTTCCGATGCCACACTGAGACTCATGCAACTCGATAGACTTGGCACCGGATTTTTCCCGGTTGCGTTTTCTGAAGTGACTCTGGCTAAGGGACTAGTAGTTGACGAGAAGATCGGGAACCCAGAGAAGCTAGCAGAAGTCATACGTGTAAGCCGGCTCAAGCCGGCCTTCGGCCAATTCACGAGTTCGTACGTTGCCCTCTCGGTACCCGAATCCAAGTCATTCGTCCGGGTCATCACGGTGCCGAAGATGACTGAGAAAGAAGCTCGCGAAGCCGTACCCTTGGAAGCCGAGCAATACATTCCTATCGCAAGCGACCAGGTCTATATGGATTTTCGGACTGTATTGGGGGAGGAAAAACGCGGCTCTGATAAGATGAAAGTTGTAATTTCCGCAACTCCAAAAAATGTAGTAGACGATTATGTCCAGGTAGCGAAGTTGGCCGGCCTTAGGCCGATTGCCATAGAAGTGGAGAGCGAGGCGGTTGCCCGATGCTTGATCAGCAAGAAGCGCGAGCAAGAACCGACCTTGATTCTTGATGTCAGTTCCCTCCATACGCACCTGATCATTTATGATCAGGGAACGCTCCAATTCACCTCCTCATTGCCTGTAGCCGGTAATTCTTTTACAACACAGATCGCTCAACAGCTAACCGTATCGCCGGAAGAGGCCGAAAAACTCAAGATTCAGATGGGGTTGATAGCGACGAAAGGCGGAGGCAAGGTGCGGGCTGCAGTTGCCCCGCTGCTAGCATCGCTGATTGAGGCAATCCGAAATACAGTGAATTTTTATCGCGAGCATTCCGACGGCGCACGCCAGATTTCCCGGGTGCTGCTCTGTGGAGGTGGCGCCAAGCTAAGGGGTTTAAACGAATATTTGAATCAAGCGCTCAACGGTGTCGGGCAGCCCCAGCTTCTTGTGGAAGTTGGTGATCCCTGGGTAAATGTTTTGGAACAGCCGATCAAAAAAATTCCTCCCATTTCCAAAGCCGATTCTATCAGCTATGCGACAGCTCTAGGCTTGGCGTTACGCGGAGTGCAGAATGAATAATTTGATAAAATGAAACCCTACACGAATTTACTGCCGCAAGAGGAGCAACAGGATATCAGCCTTGAGCGGATACAGAGCCGCCTGTTGAATTTTTTCATTCTTGTAACGATAAGTGTACTGATTGTAGCGTTGTTATTTTTCCTCGGTCGGCTCTATCTATCGTCGCGCATCAGTGATATGCGGCAACAAATTGAAGATCAGCAAAAACTCGTATCCAAGGAAAACAATCAGAAGCTGAAAAAGAGCATTGATACCTTAAATGCCCATCTTAATAACCTGGTCTCACTCGAGCAGCATCATGCGCAATGGTCTGAGGCGCTGATAGCTTTCGCTAGGCTTGTGCCCCAAGACGTCGCGGTTGATTCGTTTACCGCCACACGCCAGACCGGCGTAATCAAGATCAGCGGGTTTGCAAAAACACGAGATTCAGTCCTCCAGCTGCGCACTAATCTTCTCTCATCGCCGTATTTTAAGGATGTTGATTTCCCACTGTCCAATCTCAACCGCGCTACTGATGCGTCATACCATTATAGTTTTACGATTAACCAGGATGAGCTTATCAAAGCCCCATCGCCATAAAGAGAAGATAGCATCATGCAAAGCATGTCGGCCAAAATGAAACTGGCAATTACCGTCCTCGGGGGCGCGATTTTGATGACCCTGCTATATTTTTTCTTTTTACTGCCATTGGCTACCAAGCTTGAGGATCTGCACGGTCAAGCGCAGAGAGCAGAGATTGACCTAACGAAGCTGAAGCTGGAAGAGCAGAGCTATAAGCGGGCGCAGGCCGACTATGATCGTATTTCCGCTCGAATTGCAGACATCAACAGGCTTTTTCCGGTGAAAGAGGAGCTGGTGGGGATTGTCAAAGAGCTCGAAGCTGCTGCCATTGCTTCTGACGATACTTTCACCCTCTCCATTACCGATGTTTCTGAGGTGCAGGCGGACCCGAGACAGAAAAAAGAAGAAAAACCTTATGAGATCGTACCGAATTTGGTAAACGTGGAAGTAATCCCGTATGATTTCCAGATGCAGGGTTCATTCCGATCAATCGTCACATTTCTCCAGACCCTGGAGCACCAATCATTTTTTTCGGAGATTGAGGTTATCTCGCTTTCCAGCGACAAGACCCAGTTGACCAGTGTTGATGCTCTAGCTGCAACAAGAACGGGAACAGTGAATGCTACCATCCGTTCAGCATTTTACACAGAAAGGAGCAAGAAATAACCATGGATATCCCCACCGACCAAAGGAAGCAAGGATTAGTCAAGCCTGAGGTCTTGGCCACATCTTTCAATGTCCGCCAGATGAAGGTGTCATCTAGTGTAGTTATCTGGTGTTTGTTTTTTCTCGTAGTCGCAGTGGAATTGTACGCGGTGTATCTGCACCTGTATCTTAATCTTGTCATTCGAGATACTAGCGCCAACAATACTTCCAGCGCCTCAGTAAGAATCAATTTTGAAAATTATGATAAAGCGACCAAACGGCTCAACAGTGTTGCGCAATATCATATACTGCCCTCAATAGATTTTTCGGGCCCGGCTCCATCAGTCGGGCGAGACAATCCCTTCTCAGATCCGCAGTAAATAAAAAGGACTTGGGCTTATACCAAGTCTTTTTTTGCGTCGGCAATTCCGGCCAAGATTAGTCCAAACACCTCATGGAGCAGGGTCTGTAGTGGGCGCTCAGCATTTACGATATGAACACCAGGCAGCAAGCGCGCAGAGGAAACATATTTTTCACATGAAGGCAGCACGACCGCATCAATATATGATAGTAATTGCGGGTCGCGGCCGATGCGGCGTTTCCTAATCGTCTGAGTTCTGATGTCAAGATAGATCTTAAGCTCGAAAAGATCTCTGCACTCTGCGAAATTAAGCAGGTGCAGGCCTTGCGCGATGATTATCGGTTTTGGCTGCAGAAGAATTAGTTCGCGCGAATGTCTGGTGTGGTTTAACTGAGGTCCTGTCGTCGCTCGGCCCTGTTTGAGTTGTTCGAGGTTTTCAAATAAGCGCGGGTAATCAATGCACTCTGGCAATTCCCAGTTTCTCCACTGTCCTGAGTATGGAAAACTTCGATCATCAAGGTAGTAATCATCGGCAGAGAGGGTCAGTAAGCCCGAAAGCCGGGTTTCCAAGAGTTGACACAGCGTGCTCTTGCCCGAGCAGGTTGGCCCGACAATTGCGACTGCGAGATTGCGGCTCATGTGTCCTCCATTGCATACGAACAAAAAGACTATCATGAAAAACGTATTCTGACAACAGTAATAAAAAACGCCCCGAGCAAAGTCGAGGGCGAAGTGAAAAAATCGATGTCTCTAAATTGAACAGTTAAGCGAAGGCAGGGAGGTGCCTGCCGGTGAGCTTATCGTGGATGCCGAGGTAAATCCCGGTCGTTCTCTCTGAGACCTCAGGGGGCAGTGTGAGCGATCCCACGAATTGCTGGTGTTCGGGGTTCGCGGGATCGAGATTGCCGATCCCGACTATAGCCGCGCCCTTTCCGTCGGAAAAAGGAGTCTTGATTCCTTTCCCATAATCGCGCACATATTGCTTATCATGCGAGGTGGGGGTTTTTCCTTTCTCGATCGACTCGGAGTAGCTCCCGGCATCCCAGAAGCGAGAAGAGTCCGGAGTCAACACTTCATCCCCCAGCACGAGCGCGCGTTCTCCGTGCGTGCCGAACTCGAACTTAGTATCAGCTAGGATAATCCCCCGCGCACGAGCATATCTAGAAGCGATGGTGTAATAGTGAAGCGTCAACATTTCTGGGTCGAGTCCGTATTTCTTTCTGACTTCCCTCCAGTCGAGCGGCTCATCATGGCCAGTCTGCGCTTTGGTGGTAGGAGTGAAGATGGCCTCCGGAAGCTCAGATCCGTCCTTGAGCCCCGGCGGCAGTAGATGACCCCAAAGCATACCTCCAGTCTGGTCGAAACCGATCCGGCGGTATTCCTTGTACATTGAGCCGGTGATGTATCCGCGGCCTACGCATTCCAAGTCAAACATATCCAGTTTCCGCACGACAAGCGTTCGCGATCGCAAGTCAGGATCTTTTTTTGCGCCTGGCAAAAGGAATTTGTCTATAGCTGTACCGTAGGCCACGAGATGATGGCTAATACCGGTCAGCTCGCTGATGAGCCAATGCACTGTAGTCGAGGTGAGCACCGCACCTTTCTTCTCAATCGTGCTCCCTAGGACAAAGTCGTTGATACTGATCCTGTCGGTCGCAACCGAAAGCATCAAATAGGGAAGATCTGGAACAGAGTAAGTGTGCCGGACCTTGCCTTGGTTTAGAAGCTTGTGGCCGGCAGCCGACAATTTGCGATCGAAGTTGAATTCTCGTACTGCTTCCGGGATGTAGGACACTACTTTTTCTCCATTTCTGCCAGAAGTTGGCGAAGATCAACCCCAGATTGGGGAGGCTTTTTGGATCGTTGCAATTGTCGCCATCGTTCCAGGCCCGGGCTTACAACTTCGGGTTTTTTCTTGCCCACAATCTGGCAAGCGATGATAGCCGCGTTTATCAGCCCGTTTTTTCCGATGCCACAGAAACCAACGGCAGTTCCTGCCGGCGTTCGCGTCATCGCGTCCACAGCATCGCTTGCATCCGGCCGATCCGGCGATGCTAGCGCTACTCCCAGCACCACGTGCCTGTCGGTCGTTTTTGCAGCTATGGCACCCGGTAACTGTGCAGACATGGACGCGACCCCGATGATCACTTGTGCGTATCCAGACCATGCCATATTGAACTCGCTGGACAGGTCTCTATCGTGACGGTGCGCCGAGATGATGCATTGGCGGCATTCAACCCCTGCTTGTTCGAAGATATCCAGCATACCCGAGTCCACGACAATTTTGGCGTCAGTGTCGCTTCCCAAAATCAGAATCACATCTGGCCTGTTTTGATTCATGACCCCTCTCTTCAAGTCGGTTTTAAGTACTGAAAAGCCCTTGCAGACTTCCGCTTATAATTACAAAAAAATAGCTATTTGGCAAATAAAAAAAAGGACGCAAGGCGCGTCCTGGAAAATAGCTTCTGAAAATCTCAGCTAACAGCCCCTACTCCTGCTCGGAAGATGGCAAGGCCCTGCTCGCCACCGCGCAGTTTATCGATTCGCCTCTCAGGATGTGGCATCATTCCCATCACGAGTCCGTCAGGCGAACAGATGCCGGCGATCGGTGAGCCATTGGGACTTTTGTTTGCATCTCCTGCCAGAGAGCCATATGTGGCAACTACATGGTAATCGGGACTGGCAGCTGGTACAAGTCGGCCTTCGCCGTGCGCGACCGGAAGCGTGAAAGACACGCCGTCCAAACCATTGGTCCACACGCACCCGTCGTGTCGAAAATAGATGGGAATCTGTGTCCAATGTTCGAAGCGGCCCGACAGGTTCGTATCCAGAACTGCCGCATGGTCCCCGATCTTCCCATCGCCGGGCAGTAAGCCTGCTTCCACCATAATCTGGAAGCCGTTGCACACACCCAAGATGGGAATCCTGCGTGCCCGCAATGCTTCAAGTTGGTCTCGAAGCAACCAGACAAGGTCGCAGGCAGCAATCGCGCCGGAACGGATATGATCGCCGAAACTGAATCCTCCGGCCAGGCCGACAAGATCAGCTTCGGTAAGAGAGACAGTGTGGTTGAGCAGCTTGGTGTATTGTACTATCTCGACTCGAGCCCCCGATGCTTCGAAGGCGCGTGCCATTTCGTGATGGCAGTTGGTCCCCGGAAACCAGGGAATCATCGCAAGAGGCTTCATTGGAGCACCTCCGAGAAGGTTGTTGACCATTGACTTGCCAGATCTTGCGGCAAACACCGAAACAGAATGTTTTGCCCAGCAAATACAGAGAGCCCAGGCTTCTCGCTTACTGCGCCTATTAGTTCTAGATTTGAGCCCTCACATTGACTATCCCGAAGGAGCTTGTTTGAACAGAATACGATAGCCCCTTGTAGTTCTCCGAACAGCCATTGCAGTATGGCCTTCTCGTATACATAAAGCTGGCAGCCCAATCCCGACCCCAAGGTCATCTCGAAGATTCTTCTGATAAGCCCTGCTTCTGCAATTGCCGAACGGGAGGTGATAAGACCAGCTTGTACCCATTTGTGGTATCGTTGCCATCCTTGTCGCATTTCCGGCAAGTTTGGATTTGGCAGTCTGATACCGCGTTGGTCATAGTAGTCATAGAATACAGAACCATCTAAACGAAAATCATCATAGCCCGGATGATATAAGTAGATATAGTCATCGGGCCTTTGAAAGGGCTTGTAAACGAGTCGGCTGACGTGAGGTATTCTGCCGACTGTTAGGATATCAAGCGTGAGCGGAGCGTCAATGTGCTCCCCAGTCGTTGTGTTTTCGAAACGTCCACTAGAAGAGTCTTTCCCGGAGATGACGGGAACGCCCAGTTCGATTGAAGCGGGAGCATACCCGTTTTCGACCAGATCGCGTAGCCTCCAGGCATTCCCGGAATCTTTGAGAACCGGAGGCGTGTACACGTTAGCGCAACAGGTGATGTCGGACGGAGCAAATCCAGCAGCAACTAGTTTCGCCGCCGCCCCGGCCAACATCAGTTTGCCCAAACCTGCGGGCGAGACATCGCCATAGAATTGGTTGGCTGCATTGGCGATTCCCACCCCGTACGGCTTGTTGGGGACAGGAGCAGTGACGAACAGTTCATCCGGCATACGCTCGTCCAGTCCGCCTACATAGGTAAGCACAGTATTGCCCTGCACTGTCTGGTCATAACGATGTGCCGCGGCAGACTGGTCACACACATTGAAGTGCCCTAGTACTTGCCTAATTACTTCCACCCACCTGGTTTCAGTATCAGGCACGGAGGGTCGCGAAGCCGCCTTGGGCGATGCGGGCCGAAGGACTTCGATCTGGGGCAATGGGCAGTCTGATTTAAGGAAAGTGTAGGGCAGATCGACTGCGACTTGTCCTGAAAGCGACGCGTTCGGTTCGGACAACCAGGTATCGTGATTCAGGCAAGGGTCATGGACGACTTGGCAGCGTGCGCTGGAAGTGAAAACGCCGATAATCGCTGCTGGCACTCCATAGGTTTCAAGCAGGGAAAGAGCAAGAGTAAGCTTATCCATAGGTACAGCTAGCACCCCTCGTTCTTGAGACTCGGAGAGCCAGATTTCCCAAGGCCGCATGGACGCACATTTGAGAGGTACCCATGCCAGATTAACCCAAACACCGCACTCCTCCGCCATTTCACCTACTGCTGACGACAGCCCGGCCGCGCCGCAATCGGTGCAGGCGTGGATGCAGTCAGCGTCACGAAGAATAGGGATAGCCTCCATGAAGTTGCGTTCTTCAATGGGCATGCCGATCTGAACCGACGCCGCATCACGGACTGAGGTCTTTTCCGTCATGGATCCCGATGAGGCAGTTGCCCCGTGTATCCCGTCAATGCCCGTAGCCCCTCCAATCAAGACTACAAAATCGCCAGGCTGGGGGACGCCCTTGGTGGCGCGAGACTCCGGCAAGATGCCGATTGAGTGGCCGAGCGCGAAACCCTTCCAATTGCGCCCATCGACGAGGTATTGTGACCAAGCCATGGGAATGCCCATGGGATTGGTGTAGTCGTGGGTGCCGCGAATGGATTCCCGCAGTACGGTGAGCGGGTGAAAGGCCCCCGAGGGAACTTGACCCCACGGAATATGTGGATCACAGATCCCCATAATCGTTGTTCCAGCAATAGGATATGCGCCTTGTCCTGTGAAGATGATGTCGCGGATTACTCCGCCGTGTTTGGTCTTGATGCCGCCATAGGTGTAAACGGCAAAGGACGGGTGAATGTGCGTTTCTCCCTTCACATTGATAGCCCAGCCGTCGTAGAAGCGCATCACGCCGCTGTTGTCTACGTAAGCGGAGATTACCAGCGGGTGATTGATAGTTGCGGTAGCTTCCTGAAGGCGCTGCAGAAGCCCAAGAGCCTTCCAGGTGGTGTGGGAACAGTGATCGGACCAGCGAGCCGCGCTCATCTCTACTTCTGCGTCTCGTGACGGCCTGTATTCTACATTCCGGAAAAATTTCTGCATGGCCATAAGCTGAGCCTCTGGCATGAAGAGTCGGCGGTCTTCGGAAAGCATCCTCAGCGCGGCAAGATCCATTCCAGTGAGGTCTATCATCTCCACTGCTCCAGGAATGCCTTGCGGCATGAGCGTGGCCCATTCATCGGTGACGATTGTCTGAACCTGAGGATTGCATAGATATTGTGAGGCAATGCGATTTGCTTCAGGCCGAGACACTCCCACGAATTGATAACGAGTTGCAAGCCGTGCCCATTTCAATCCTGTCACACTTATGGCTTGTGCCGCGTGGAGGATAGAATCCATTTCTGGATCAGTGATAGCGCGCTTGTAGCAGATTTCCACGATCAGATTTTTCGTCAAGGACAGAAGCGAACGCTTGGTGCAGCGCTCAATCACGGTATTGCCGAAAAGTTCTTCGAGACGCCCAGCGTTTGTTAGGTTCTCACCTTCCAAGCGAAGTACGTGCTCGATCCGAACGTTGGTAAGTGAATCGAGGCCTTGGCCGCATAATCGACGAAGGAGTCGTTCGGCGGCAAGGTCTTCACCTATGCGGTGTTTGTAGATTGTCAGAATCATTATCGAACCTCCATTCGAATTGATAAGTGCTTTATCCGCCTAAGCGGATAATCTAAGTATACTACTGGATTTTTCAGTAATATCCAAATAAAAAAAGACCAAACGGTCTTGTTTAGCGGATTGCGAGCTCCTCGGCTTCGTACAGAACATCAAGAGGCTGGATCCATACAGCTTTTCGGCTGCCCTGTTTGCGAATCTTGCCACTGCACCAAGCTGAAATACTATGCCGTCGGGCGATGGCGATGACTTTTTCTATCTCACTATGTGGTACGTACACAGCGAAGCCGGCGCCCATGTTGAAGGTCTCATAGGCTTGTTTATCGGTGAGATTACCGTGTTTTTGCAGAAACTGGAAAATGGGCTGAGGTTGGGGCAGCGTATTAATGGCGTAGGTGAAAGGTTCCTCAAGTCGCATCAGTTTCTTCCAGCCATGACCAGTGATATTGACGCCATAGTGGATTTCCACACCTTCAAGGATGCAATCCTCAATGATCGGCACGTAGATGTGTGTCGGCGTCAGCAATGCGTCTCCGAAGGTTGAGTTGTCTGACAGCCGCGTCAGATATCCATCCGTCAAGGTATCAGCAATCTCGCGGGCAGGTGTCAGCCCATTGGCGTGTATGCCGGAACTTTCAAAAAAGACGATCGCGTCGCCTGACTGCACGTTCTTCATGATCAGCCGTTCTTTGGGTTTGATTCGGCCATATCCCGATCCGGATAGTACAACCGTTCGCGGGTAAACCACGTCTCTCAAGGTCGGAGTTTCGCCCCCGCCCCAGCTGCAGCGGGACGTCTGGCAAGCCAGCTGCCAGCCCGCAATCAGAGCATTGCTTCGGACTTCGTTTTTGAACCATTTCGAATCGCCAACCGCCAGGTGCATGAGCACTGTCATCGGGAACACGCCCAGGGTGATCATGTCGTTGACGATCATGGCGACACAGCATTGGGCGATGGATGAGAAATGCGACTGCTTCAGATTTTTCACCATACGTTCCCAGGCCGAGAGAATATCCATCATCTCGGCTGCCAAATTCTTGGTGCCCAGGCCCTCCTCCACGTGGCCGGTATACTGGTCTTCCTCTTCTATGAGGTAGACGCTTTCCCCTCGGCTCCAAGGAACCTCCCGCACCCCATGAAATTTCAGTTGATCGGCGGTCTGAAGCCCCGCAAGCTGGCATAGGATCTTGAAAGGATCCATGTCACCATACTTCACACCCACGGCCTCGTTGGTAAATCCGCTGTTCGGCATCTTTCCTCCTCGAACCTGAAATGAACTTCATGTCAGTCTAGTCAAAAAGTCAGTTTCGGGCAAATAAAAAAAGATGACCTTAAGGTCATCTTGTTATTATTTAGACGAGAGGGACCATTTCCTCTTGAAAATCGCTTCGATTCCAGGTCGAATATACGCTTCGGCATCGAAGCACTTCACGAGAGCATCTCGTCCTAGGATATGCAAAGCGGATCTCGGCTCATTGTCGGAGATCTCCTCGAGACGAAGCAAGTCGGAAAGAGGCATTCTGGCCTTCACTGCTTCGAAAGAAAGCCTTTGCATGTACGTGTAGGCCGCGTCGTAAGGCACACCTGCTTCCATGAGGGAGGTTCGGACTCGTTGGCTGGCCCACACACCCAAGGACTTCTCATCAAGATTTTCCCTCATACGGTCGGGGAAGACCACAAGGTCATTCACAAGACCCGCCGCCTTGGTCGTCATATAGTGCAGGAGTGAGGTCGTATCGGGAAGAATATGACGTTCCACAGACGACTGTGAGATGTCGCGGCCTTCGGGTGTGGCGATATTCTCCATGGCAGCATGAGCGTCGCCGCGGATTTTCCTAGACAAACCCATGAGCTGTTCAGTGAGAATCGGATTCGCCTTATGAGCCATAGCGGATGATCCACGCTGATTCTTGCCGCGAGGCTCTGCAAGTTCTCCCACATCGCTTCGCATCATTTCCCAGAAAGTACGTGCCATCTGCTCTATACTTCCGGCCGTGACGGCGATTGCGGCCAGGACTGCAGCAAGCCGGTCTCTTTGCAGTATTTGGGTTTCTGCAAGAGCTGGCTTGAGATCAAGCTCCCTCAGTGCCACGAGTTCCAACTCCGTAGACATCC
>MFEO01000011.1:0-295 GCA_001777585.1 Candidatus Doudnabacteria bacterium RIFCSPHIGHO2_01_FULL_50_11
GTCGACGGCACGGTGACATATCAGTCACCGACGGTTCCGCAAGTGGCTGGCTCAGCCAAATTAGGAAAAGTCGTTCGCTCTGAGGATGATTGGTTGCCTGGGGTATTTCATCGCACCCCCGCTGTCCGTTTTCTGTTGGCGTTTATCCGTTTGCTAAGCTTCCTCTTGGCCGCGTTTGTTTTGTGGAAAATCTTTCCTCGCATAGTCTCTGGTCTTGTTGACAAACGCGAGGACAGGTATCGCCAGGCTCTCTTGTCAGGAGCGATTTCATTGCTGGTGGTACCTGTAGGCTTGG
>MFEO01000011.1:622-10958 GCA_001777585.1 Candidatus Doudnabacteria bacterium RIFCSPHIGHO2_01_FULL_50_11
GATTTTTTCGAGTACTTTCTTGATTTGGTCTTTGGGGGCCGCTCCGAAGATCTCATCTACTATCGTACCGCCCTTAAACACTTTCAAATTGGGTATTGATAAGATCTGATATTGTCTAGCCGTGGTCGGGTGCTCATCAACGTTCAGCTTGGCAAATTTTATTTTACCCGAGTATTCATCTGCCAACTCTTCCAAATAAGGGGCGATTATTTTGCAGGGCCCGCACCACTCTGCCCAGAAATCTACGATGACCGGTATTGGAGAGCGTAATACTTCGGCATTGAAAGTGTCATCGGTGATTGTAACTGATTTCATGAGCAAAACTTAAATGTTTCTTTACAAAGTTTACACTCTAAATGAGGAAAAGTCAATTGAACCCAAATTAATTTGCGTATAATATCTTGAAAAGGTAGAACATAGGATATGCACCGAAAGCAGCAAACCCTTTCCATAGCATCAGCTTTACTTGTTGCCCTGTCAGGGTCTTTTGTACCTATTGCTATTCAGGACTCTTCACAGCCATATCGGGGTGTGAGCGGATTGAGTATAAGTACATTGCCCATGGCCAAAGAAGCGCCTCCCTATCTTCGCGACTTCTCAACCCCCCTCACCCTGGAGGCAGCCTCGGCGCTTGCGATCGATATCACCGCCCATCGACGATTATACGAAAAATCACCCACGGAAAAACGGGCGACAGCGTCCTTGGCCAAACTGATGACTGCTATAGTTGTAGAGAGCATCGCGGACCTCGCCTCGGTCGTGCAGGTCTTGCAAGAAGACTTGAACGGAGTGCCGACCCCGGTTATGGGACTGGTCGTTGGGGAGAAAATCTCCATTGAGTCTCTGATGCGGGGCATGCTCGTTGAGTCAGCTAATGATGCTGCTTCGGTCTTAGCGCGAACCACCGCGGGCAGCCAAGAACGTTTCGTAGAGCTGATGAATTTGATGGCAGGAGCCATGGGTTTGCGCGATACGGTTTTCAAAAACCCCACTGGTCTAGATGAAGAAGGGGAGTTCTCTACTGCTGACGATTTGTCATTGCTTGCGGAAGAATCTCTCCGTTATGAAAAGATTTCTAAGATAGTTCGTTTGAAGAGTGACACGGTCACTTCGTCAGACGGGACGATTATTCACTATCTGAGAAACAGCAATCGGTTGCTTGAGGACCCCCGGGTGGAAGGGATGAAGACAGGATTCACTGACCAGGCACGAGGAAATCTTATACTTCTGATTGCGGGACCCCCCGGCCACTTGTTGCTCACCGTTGTTTTAGGAAGCGAAAATAGAGAGGCAGAAAGCGAAAAACTCATGAAGTGGATTCTCGATTCGTACGAATTCGACTGAAACTACTTTTCGACAAGCAGTGACAAAAAATGTTAAAATATAGCAAAGATCTATGCCATTGGCAGAAGAGCTAATCAAAATTTTTTTACTTACGGCAATGTCGTTCGCTTTTGCCATGGCCCTGACACCGGTTTTAACTCATTATCTCTATAAGTACCAACTATCCCAGAGAATGCGTACGCAGGCGTGGGACGGAACCTCTGCCGATGTGTACCTTTCATTACACAAGAAAAAAGAGGGGACGCCTTCTATGGGAGGGCTGCTTGTTTGGGTCACGGCGGCAATCCTGACGGTATTCTTTAATCTCTCCCGATCGCAGACATGGCTTCCTTTATTTGCGCTGATTGCAACAGGTTTCTTGGGTTTAATCGATGACCTTCTAAATGTGAAGGGAATTAGTGCAGTGAAAGGTCTTTCGATAAAGTTAAAATTTTTGTTCCAATTTCTTATAGCTGGGGCAGGTGCGTGGTGGTTTTATGTCAAGTTAGGATTTTCAGTAGTTGGAATACCGGGGGCAAGCATTCTGCACCTTCCGGCTCAGTTTGACATCGGTTGGTGGTATATCCCTACATTCATGCTGGTCGTTGTCTTTATCACTAATGCCGTCAATATAACAGACGGCTTGGATGGCTTGGCTGGAGGGATTGCGGCCATATGCTTCGGGGCATACATGTCCATCGCATGGTTGCAGGGACAGTTCGGGCTGGCGGCTTTTTGTGGGACAATCGTTGGTTCGCTTTTGGCTTTTCTGTGGTTCAATATCTATCCGGCCAGGTTTTTCATGGGGGATACTGGTTCGTTTGCTCTGGGAGCCACGTTGGGCGTCGTCGCTTTTCTTACAAATACCGTTTTGTTGCTACCTGTCATCGGATTCATTTTTTTTCTTGAAGCGGCCTCGAGTCTCTTACAACGTTTTTCCAAGCATTTTTTTCGTAAAAAGCTTTTTATCTCGGCGCCTCTTCACCATCATCTAGAAGCACTTGGTTGGCCGGAGACCAAGGTCACGATGAGATTTTGGGTAGTCGGCGTGGTGGTTGCAGTCGTCGGAGTAGTTTTGAACGTATTGAAATAGTATTTTCGAAAAATAAAAATTATGCTCGACCTAGTTATCAAGAATGGAACAATCGTAGACGGCACTGGATCGCAGGGGGTCCTAACTGATCTCGCCGTCAAGAACGGGGAAATCGTGGAGTTAGGGAAACTGCGTTCCTATGAAGCTCGCGTCACGATCAATGCCCAAGGGTTATACGTTTGTCCCGGTTTTATAGATATTCAGAACCACTCGGATTCATACTGGACGCTGTTCGACTATCCCAAACAAGACAGCATGATCGCGCAGGGGATTACAACGATCACCGTCGGGCAATGTGGCGCGTCGCTAGCCCCCCTGCCTTCAATTGACGCTATAAAGTCTGTTCAGAAATGGCACTCGCTTTCAGGAGTGAATATCAACTGGCAGCACTTCGAAGAGCTGCTCGTCCAGATTGAAAGACAAGAATTGGGCGTCAATGTCGCAAGTCTCGTCGGGCATTCTACTCTCAGGCGAGGACTCATTGGCGATACCGTTCGAGCACTCACCTCTCAGGAAGTTAAGATGCTGGAAAAGTTGACGACTCAATCACTTCGCTCCGGAGCGTGGGGCATGTCTATGGGCTTAGCATATGCGCATGAATATAACTCATCGATCTCCGAGTTAGATTCGGCAGCAACCCTATTGAAAGAAAGGGATCGATTGTTGAGCGTGCATTTGCGTAGTGAGGGGGCTCATATTCTAGACGCGCTTGATGAAGTGCTGCATCTCGCTGAAGCGACAAGGGTGAGAATGAAGATTTCGCATTTTAAACTTCAGGGCGCCAATAATTGGCCGCTCTTTCCCGAATTACTCAGTCGCCTCGAGCAGGCATATCAGAAAGGCTTAGCCGTTTCCTTCGATGTATACCCCTACACGACTTCATGGACCGTTCTTTACACGTATTTACCCAAGTGGGCTTATGAGGGGGGGAGAGAGCAGCTTATCAAGCGGCTAAGCGAACCCTATCACCGAAATCGGATTCTCCAAGCGCTCTTAGAATCCCGTAAAGACCTTTCATCGGTCAAAATAGCCACGACAACCGAAGCACCGCACTTGATTGGACGCACACTTCTTGACATCGCTGCTGATCAGGGAGTCAGCCCGGAAGAAGCCATCTTGAACATACTGCTGTCAACGGAATCGGAGGTGGTGGTTTTCGACAATAACACCTCTGAAGAACACCTTCATGCCTTGCTTACCCACCCGCTCTCAATGATTGCGTCAAATGGTGCTGGCTTTCCAGCCAATATCAGTCAGCACACAAGGAATCTCGTACACCCTCGATGTTTTGGCAGCACAGCTCAATTTTTGTCACTAGCGCGGAACAAAAAAATCTTAACTCTGGAGCAAGCGATACACAAAGTCACTGGTCGCCCTGCAGAAATTTTGGGTCTGGCTGACCGCGGTCTGCTCAAATCACGCATGAAGGCTGATTTGGTAATCTTTGACTATGAATCCCTGCGTGATCTGGCGACATTTGAAAACCCTTATCAGTCTCCCTTAGGGATTCGCTGGGTGATCATTGGCGGAAAACTGGCTTTAGCGGAAGGGGAATTGACAGGAGGGGCCTTCGGTCGCGTTTTGAGGGCTGAGTAGCCGCCAGTGTTTGCTTTATGGGATACTTTTCATCAACTATATCATATTCGATTTTCAGTACGAGAGCGGAGTAATCCCATGAAAAGGACAGTAGTTGGTGAGCTTAAAGGTAAGAAAATAGCAATCTTAGGACTTGGCGCTGAAGGCAGGTCGCTTTTGAAGTTTCTCAACGAACAGGGAGCTGTACCTTCGGTGCACGACCGACTTAATAATATAGCAGCCCCAGAAGGGGCACGAATTTTCTCAATTAAACTAGGCGAAGATTACCTGGAAGACATCCAATCTTATGATGTTGTTTTTCGCAGCCCCGGTTTGCCCAGGTTGCATCCCGCGCTGGTTGCCGCAGAGAAAGCGGGCGTGACCATTAGTTCGCATACGAAACTTTTTTTTGAGCTTTGTCCATCTCTCATAATAGGCGTCACAGGTACCAAGGGAAAAGGAACGACAGCCTCTCTTGTGCATGAGATGATTCTCGCATCTTCGAAACAGGCGTTTTTAGGCGGTAATATTGGCACTCCACCGCTGGATTTTCTAAAATCACTGTCAGAAAACTCGATAGTAGTGCTGGAGCTTTCAAGCTTCCAGTTGCAAGACCTGGACATTAGTCCGAGTATCGCCTTAATTACAAACTTGGCTAGTGAACACTTGGACCATCATCGTACTGCTGAGGAATACAGGGAAGCAAAATTAAACATTCTTCGCTACCAGGATAGTCTTGGTTGTGCAATATTGAACGCTGATGACGAGGTGTTGAAGTTGTCGGCTGCCGGGATGCGTTCGAAGAAGTATTGGTTTTCAACGCAAGCAATAACTGAACCAGGTGCATATGCGATCGATGGTTCACTTTTCCAATCTTTGGATGGCGAAGAAATTAAGATTTGTGACATAAGCGAGATTAAACTTCGCGGAATTCACAATGTGGGAAATATTTTGGCAGCCTCTATAGCGGCCAGGCTTGCTGGAGCGAACATAGGTGCTATACGTTCAGTTATATCTTCATTTGAAACGTTGCCTCACCGACTGAAATTCATAGGGAAGTTCCGCGGAGTAGACTACTATGACGACTCGTTCGGTACTATTCCGGAGACAGCAATGATTGCGCTTGAATCATTTGAAACACCAAAAGTCCTCATACTTGGTGGCTCTGAAAAAAAATCAAGCTTCGCTGAACTCGCTCGTAGAATAGTGAACGCAAATGTGCGCGGAGTGGTCTTGGTGGGGGAGACGGGTCCTCGAATCTGGGCAGAGTTGCAAAAGGCTGGTTATTTAGGTTTGGTGTCGCACGATGCAGAATCTATGAAAGAGATGGTTGATGCTGCATGCAGCTTAGCAAAACCAGGAGACGTGGTAATACTCTCGCCCGCTTCAGCTAGTTTCGGAATGTTTCGAGACTACAAAGATCGAGGGGACCAATTCGTTAAAGAAGTTTTAGCGCTGAAATGAAACCGCGACTAAAAGGAATACACAAAGGATTATTGACTGCGACCCTATTCCTATCCGCGCTAGGATTAGCCATTATTTCCTCAGCCTCGACTGTTTTGTCTTATCAACGCTTTGGGAATAACACGTATTATCTGAAGCGCCAGTTATTTGCAGTTTGCGTAGGTCTCGTGATAATGTTCGTAGTTTCCCGGATTGATTATCGGCTTTTCAAAAGGTACTCGCCGATAATTATGATGATTTGCCTAATCTTGCTCGGGCTTATACTTGTTACTCCCTTGGGGTTCAAAGTGGGTAACGCCCGTCGCTGGATAGATTTGGGCAACTTTTTCTTCCAGCCTTCTGAATTTACTAAGCTTGCCGTGATATTGTATCTTGCGGCTTGGATAGATTCGCGTCCTGAAGCTATGCGCTCATTTTTCAGCGGCTTACTCGGGCCTCTGGTCGTGGTCGGGGCGGCGTCAATGCTTATTATCATTGAACCAGATTTCGGCAGCATGACCGCGCTTCTCCTGATAGCAGTGAGTATTATTTTTGCGGGCGGGGCAAAGATAAGTCACTTGATCGGCCTATTGGCGGTGGCGGCGGCGGCAGGCTGGATTGCGATCCAGGCGGCACCTTACCGGATGGAGCGCGTAATGACCTTTCTTAATTCTTCGTCTGACCCCTTGGGGGCAGCTTATCAAATCAATCAAGCGCTGCTCGCGATTGGTTCAGGTGGAGTATGGGGATATGGTTTCGGAGAATCAAGACAGAAGTTTAATTTCCTACCTGAGCCCATTGGTGATTCTGTCTTCGCCGTTGCTGCCGAAGAGCTTGGTTTCTTACGCATAATCTTAATTCTCATGCTCTACGCAGTGTTCGCCTATTGCGGCTTTCAAGTAGCCCGGAGAGCTCCCGACATGTTCGGAAAGCTCGTGGCTGTCGGAGTTACAATGTGGGTAGTGATACAAACCAGTGTCAATATTGGCTCAATGTTGAACCTTTTTCCTCTCACTGGAATTCCCTTACCCTTTTTAAGCTACGGGGGATCTGCTATAATCGCCTTGCTTACTTCAATAGGTATACTCCTGAGCATCTCGCGCTATAGATTATAAGCAAATGATAGAGTTACATCCCAAAAAGAAAAAGAAAGGAGCCAAGATAGTTTTTGGTATCGGGCTTGCGTTTCTGCTTTTGGGCTTACTCCCGGGTTTTGTCAGCTGGTGGCTTGGTCTTATTTTTTTCGTGTTCTGTTCGGTAGCCGCCGGCGTTTTGTATGAAGCTATCCCAAGTAGTGAAGAAGATCCACTCCCTGAAAAAAACACGGATGATTTAGACGGGAAAAAGTCTTAAGCCTGCAGGCTCTCTAGCATTTGCTCGAATTTTTCCTCAAATTGCCGCTGCGTGTAGCGCATGCGGCTTTTATTGTATGCGTGACGGCTCATCTCAAGCCATGCAGAGTTGGAAAGGCCCTCAGCGTATTCAATTGCTTTGGCAATGGATTCTTGTGTCGTGTCGGCAACGAGGATTCCGTCCTTGCCATTTTCTAATATATCCATGGGGCCTTTTGTTTTTGTTGCGATGACGGGCACGCCGTAGCTCATTGCCTCGATTACTGCTAGCCCGAATGGTTCTTCCCTCGACGTGAGCAGAAGAAATTTGCGGTTGGAAAAGATTTTTCTTTTGTCTCTCTCATAACCATGGTCAAAGATATTGTTGGGAAATCTTTTTTGTAGCCGTGCAATTATCGGTCTTTGTTTACCCGTTCCGAAAAAATTCACTTTTATCTTGGGGTGCCCGGGTTGGATCTTTTTTAAGGCTCCTGCGAGAAGGTCGACACCTTTTTGATACTCATTTCGGCCCACAAATATCAAATCACCGGTGTAAGAAGCCTCGTTTTTTTTCGGTAAAAAAGAGTCGAGTACAAAATTAGGTATCAAGAATATACGCCGTGCTCCGCGAGACAACAATTCTGGGCCTGTTGCCGTGTTGATGGTATGACAACCGGAAGCCCAGTACAATATTATAGGTGCCGTTAACCAGAAATAGATACGTTTCCAGAAAGGATACTGAAAATAACCATGAAAGCCAAATATGACGTTTTTAGAAAAAAGCAGAGCGGAAAATTGTGCGATGGGATCTGCCAAACGAACAGAATATCGCATATAAACAAGCCTTGCCGATCTAAATGATCTGATTATGCTTTTCCAATACAAAATATGTGGAAAAAAAACAATGCCGAAAAATGAAAAATAAGGGACCTCTACGATTGATATCGAAGAGGGGAAGCGATCAGCGACATCGCGTTCCGTCCAACGCCGGTGATCAGAAATTGTCCCGTGGATGATTGTAATTTCGCTTTTCTTTTCGAGCGCATGGACCGCCCGCTCCAGCCACTCTTGGGTTCCCGAACCCGTATAGAGCGATTCCGCTACGTAAAAGACGATTTTATTTTTTTCTTTCAATTTGAAGCTTTAATTAAATATTTTTCCTGACTGTCCCCGGTATCCTCTGATGAATTGTTCAGCGGTTAAAACCGAGCGCCCTGCAGGCTGGATCTTGATTATTTCAAGAGAGGTCATGCTTCCACAACCCACGTAGAGTCTGTTGCCTAGGAACAGTAGTTGGCCTGGCAGGGGGAGCGGTTTAGACTGTGCGGGAGCCGCCTCTATGATTTTATATCTTTCTTCATCCAGCATGGACCAGCTGCCTGGCCAAGGAGTAAAGGCACGGACGTGCCTATTGATCTGTTCAGCCGAGGCGCGCCAATTTATACGACCAGTCTCGCGCGTTAATAAGGTTGTGAACGTAGCGGACTTGTCGTCTTGCGCTTGGGGACGGATCTTCTCACTGAGCCAGAGAGAGAGCGTAGCAACTAATAGTCTCGCTCCCTCCGACGCCAGCCGGTCGTGCAAAGACAAGTATGTGTCATCAGCCTTTATGGCAATTTCGCTCTGGGCAAGCAAGGGTCCATGATCCATCTTATCGTCCAAAAGCATGATAGTAACGCCCGTTGTACGCTCGCCGTTGAGGATGACGGTTTGAATAGGGGAGGGGCCGCGATACTTAGGGAGAAGGGACGGGTGCACATTTACAAATCCAAGCCGGGAGGAGCTCAACACCGGTTTGGGTATGATTTGCCCGTATGAGGCTACTATGGCAAGGTCAGCGTCGAGTACTTTGAGTGCGCCTACCGCATCGCTTTCACTCAAGGATGGAAACTGCAGCACATCGAATTTATGACTCCTTGCCGCGACCTTCATGGGAGTGGGCGTAAGCCTCAGGTCCCGACCCGTGGGGCGATCGGGTTGGGTCACAACAGCAAGAATCTTTATCCGTTCATTAAGCAGTGCCTCGAAAATTGGCAAAGCAAATTCCGAACTTCCAAAGTAGATTGTCTTAAGATGTGATAATTCCATCAGCGTGTTGTTTGTTTTTTTCTTTTTTTCCGCGCACGTGCCAGCTCGCTTTCATCCAGGGTATGAACGGTATTGATATCCCACTTGTCGCAAATCAGTACCCCGCCAAGATGATCTATTTCATGCTGGAAGACTACGGCGAGCAAACCGTCTACTGATAATTTCATTTCTTTGCCCTCAATGGTGATGAATTTAACCGTGACCTTCTCGGGGCGTTTTAGCGAGCCGAATTTGCCTGGAATTGACAAACATCCTTCTTCCATTGTGTGGGACTTGGAACTGCTGGAGATTATCTTGGGATTCAGTATTGCGAAGGGCGGGATTTGGTATTCCTCGAGGTTTATGACAGCCAGATTAAGATTGTATCCGATCTGTGGGGCAGCCAAACCAATTCCATGAAATCGCTTGCATGAATACATCATCTGATCAACGAGTTCCCTCGTTTCGCGCGAAAGCGGAAAAGCAACCTCGAAATTCGGGGCTCGCAGTGTCGGGTTGGGGTAACGAACAAGTTTTAGTCTGGCCATAGCGATATTTTCAAAGCAAGCTGTTCGGATCTATATTCACATCCCACCAGGCTGGGAGCTCAATAAGCCTTCGCCAGAGGAGAGGATTTAGGTTTTCCTCTAGTTGAGATTTTGGCAATTTTAGTATAACACGCATTTTGTATGCACCGCGTTCTCTTGAAATAAATGCTGGCGCGGGCCCAATGATTTGAAGGTCCTTAATCGGTAATTCTTTGAATTCTGTAGCAAGCAAATTTGCGCGCATCAGGGCAGTCTCCTGCCGACTTGATCGGGTGCTCAACTCAATAAGCTCGACGAACGGGGGGTAGCCGTACTCTTGGCGGTCCTGAATTTCCCTGTTGAAAAAAGACAGATAATCGTGTGAAATGGCGGCTTGTATTGCCGGGTTGTCCGGACTATATGTCTGCAAGACCACGCTGCCAGGAAAATCGCCACGTCCAGCTCTTCCTGACACTTGTGTGGCAAGATCAAATGTTCTTTCGTTTGAGCGAAAATCGGGGAAAGCAAGGGCAGTATCGGCATTGATGACGCCTATCAATTCAACGCGATGAAGATCCCAGCCGCGGGCGAGGATTTGGGTTCCTACCAATATGTCGAACTTTTCGGAAGAAAAGTCATTATACAGCGTTGCAAAATCCGATCGCTTATTGACACTGTCTCGATCCGCTCTCCGAACATGGGCCTGAGGAAATAATTCTTGAACCTGCTTTTCAATTTTTTCGGTGCCGCTCCCGACAAATCTGAGCCTCACGCTTTTGCATATACCACACGTCGCTGGTATCCCATAATGTCGCCCACAATGATGGCATACTAGCGCGCGGGCTTCACGATGATAGACGACTGTAACGCTGCAGTATTTGCACATTACAAACTCGCCGCAGTCACGGCACTGGAGACCTGTGGCGGTGCCTCGACGGTTTAGAAATAAAATAATTTGCCTTTTTTTTTGCAAAGCA
>MFEO01000012.1 GCA_001777585.1 Candidatus Doudnabacteria bacterium RIFCSPHIGHO2_01_FULL_50_11
AAGAGCCAGAAGCCGATTATCGCCCCGAGTAAAGTGAGGCCAATCGCCAAGCCATGGAACACAAATAGGTCGCTTATCCAGATCAGTGCTTTGGTAGAGAGCGGGAGATCAAAATTGACACTCTTGAAAATCGGCAGGATTTTCGGAAATACAAAAGCTGTCAAAAGCACGGTGATTCCCAGAGTCGCTACTATAATTATCCCTGGATAGATCATAGCCCCCACGACCTTGCGCCGGAGCGCCTGTTTCTTCTTGAGTTCCTCAGCTAGATAATTGAGGTTCTCAGGCAGGGTACCGGAAATCTCGCCAATTTCTATAATATTGACGGCGAGCTCGCCGAAGACTTTCTCGAATTTTCTCAGGCTTGAGGAAAGAAAGCTGCCGTTCTCAACGTCGGTAATCACCGACTTGAGGATATGCTTGATGGAGCGGGAAGTGTTCTGCTTGTTCAGCATCTGCAGCCCCGTGAGGATCGGCACGCCCGCCTTTACAAGCACTGAGAGCCGCTTGGCGAAAAGAATCTGGTCGCGGATGGGTAGACGCAGGAAAATCTTATTCATGCAGCATGCGCATTACCTCATCTATGGTTGTGAGACCCGCCGCGACTTTCTCCACGGCATCCTCCAGCATCGTGATCATGCCGCGCTCCACAGCTATTGCGCGAAGCTCGGTAGCCGTAGCTTTTCTGACGACGGCTTGCCGGATCGGCTCGTCTACCACCATAACTTCATGGATACCCAAACGCCCGCGATAGCCGCTGCCTGCGCACGCGTCGCAGCCGCCGCCCCGCCAGGCGCGAAAGGTGCCCTTGGCCGGCAGGGGAAGCGTCTCGTGCAAGCTCTTCATTTCCTCTTTGGTGAACTTCAGTTCTTTCTTGCAGTGCTCGCAGATTTTGCGCATCAGCCGCTGGCCGATGGCGATATTTACAGTGGAGGCGATCAGGTATGGCTCAATCTTCATGTCGAGTAAGCGCGGCAGGGTAGTGGCCGCATCGTTGGTATGCAGAGTTGAGAGCAGGAGGTGTCCGGTCAGAGCAGTATTGACGGCAATGCCGGCGGTCTCGGCATCGCGGATCTCGCCGACCATGATAATATTGGGATCTTGGCGCAAGATCGAGCGTAAGCCTTGGGCAAAGGTCAGGCCGGTGCGCGTATTTGCCTGAATCTGATTGATGCCGCTAATCGAGTACTCGATCGGGTCTTCTATGGTGATAATGGAGACTTCGGGAGTGCTCAATTTTTTCAGAAGTGTATAGAGAGTAGTAGTTTTTCCGCTACCCGTGGGGCCGGTGGCCAAAATCATGCCGTAGGGACGCTGGATGGCACTTAGTATTTTCTTCTGGTTTTCTTCCGAGAACCCCAGGGTGGTTAGCGTGAAATCCTGCGCCTTGTCTGATAAGAGACGCAAGACCGCGTTCTCGCCATAGTAGGCCGGGGCAATCGATACGCGGATATCGATCGGCGTTCCATCAATGGTCAGACGGAAACGTCCGTCGAGCGCGGACTGGTGCTCGTCGGTTCTGAGGCCGGAAAGAATCTTGATCCGGGTGATGACTTCAGAGTGGATAGTCTTCGGCAAGGTGTGGTGATCGGCCATCACGCCGTCAATCCTGTAGCGCACCCGCACCGAATCGGCCTGCGGGTCAATGTGGATGTCGGAAGCGCGCAATCGCTGCGCTTCCTCCACCAAATCATCAATTAAGCTGATAATCGAAAGCCCCTTCTGGTCTTTATGGTCCAGGAGGGTCTTCTTTAGCTTGTTTTCAACTTTTTCCACCATACGTAGATTTAATCAGCAATACTACTTTGTATACCTTAAAATGGGTTTTTTGTCAAACGCGATAACTATACCATTGTTCATTCGCTCAAGACGCAATGCTGTATAATAGAGTCTGTCGTAACTTCAACTCATGGCACTCAACAAGGTCGTATTTGATCTAGAAACTCATCCATCCTTCGTCCCGATTGCCATCGGGACTTCGGAGGACTTGGTATGCTAAACAAAATAGTCTTTGATTTGGAGACTCAGAAAGAATTTGCCGAGGTCGGGGGCAGGGGGCGCAATCATCTTTTGCGCGTTTCCGTTGCGGTGGCGTACTCGTATCCGGAGAACAAATTTTTCGTGTTTGAGGAAAAGACAGTGCACAAGCTGGGCGAACTTCTGCAGGAAGCGGACGTCGTGGTGGGGTATAATATAGTGGATTTCGATTATCAGGTCTTGCAGCCGTATTTCAACTACACGCTTGACTCGCTGCCCACACTCGACTTGCTCGTCCAGATCGAGCGCGTGCTCGGCCACCGCATCAGCCTTGACGCGGTGGCAAGCGCAACCTTGGATGCCGGCAAATCAGCTTCGGGACTGGACGCGATCAAATTCTGGCGGCTGGGGCAGATGGATAAGCTCAAGGAATACTGCATTAACGACGTTAAGATCACGCGCCTTGTCTATGAATACGCGTCAGAGCACGGCAAGCTTTTTTACAAGGATTTTTTCAAGAAAAAAGAATTTCCGATTCACCTGCCGCAGTTTGTCGAGCGGGTGAACAAGCAGAAACAAATAAGCTTGTTTTAGGATATGACAGCAAGGCCCATCAAATGGATCGCTTTCGCCGTACTCCTAGTGGCAATAGGAAGCGTAGCGTACTATGTCCGCCTGATGTTTGAAGGCAGTCTGCCGGTGCCGCAGTACGTGCCGCTCGGCTTTTTCAATCTGCGCCTGTATAGCCTCATGATGCTAACCGCGGCTTTTGCCGGCTACGTTTTGGCTCAGCGTCGGCGGGCGCAGTACGGATTCTCCGAAAGCGAGATCGATACCCTATTTTTCCTCTGCGTTATCTTCGGTCTGATAGGTGCCCGCATGCATCACGTCCTGTCGGCCTGGTCTTACTATCGGGAAAACCCCGAACTCATCGTCGCCCTGTGGAACGGAGGCATGGGCTTCTACGGTGCCCTAGTGGGAGGCATGGTCGGAGCGCTGCTCTGGGCAGGAAGAGCACGGAAGCCATTTCTTGCCGTCGCTGACTTTCTCGCGCCTGCTATCATCCTGGGACAAGCCATAGGGCGCTGGGGGAACTTCTTCAATCAGGAAGCTTACGGTGTGCCGACCGACCTGCCGTGGAAGATGTATGTCACTCCCGACAAGCGTCTGACGCTTGCGGAATTCTATCATCCGTACTTTCTCTATGAGTCACTGGCGAATCTGCTCGTCTTTTTCATCGTTTTGTATATTGCCCGGCGTACCAAGCAGACCGGGGTTGTCTTCGGCTGGTATCTGATCCTTTATTCTATCGGACGGTTTTTACTGGAGCAGCTGCGGCAAGACAGCTCGATGTGGCAGGGCTTCCGTCTCAATCAGGTGTTGGCACTTGTGATGATCGCGACGGGCGTAGCTGTGGTGGCATGGGGCACCGCCAAGTCGTTGCGAGACGGGAGCTCGCATGATAGAGTACAGAACGCTAATCTCTAAAGTATTTCCATGATTTCGCGCTTTACCGCCCTGCTCGCGGGGCTCGCGTACATCGTCTTGTATATTGCTTATCCAGACTCAGACACGGTCATGCTGCAATGGCTCGGAGCGTTCGTCGTGGTGTTGACACTGACCAATCTATTCGCTGCGCGTCCGCTCATGCGTACCGCTGCCGACTATGGCATTCTCCTGCTGCCGCTTCTCTGGGTAGCCGGATCTTCGGCACTTCTGTTCTCGGTCGCAACACCCTATCTTCGCCTTCTGTTGGCAGTCGCAGCCGCGCTCTTGCTTGTCCAGATCCAGCTGAAGCTGGCTCCCGGCCAGACATCGGTCTTCCAGGAAAACGTGAGTTTCTTGGCTGCGATCGGGCTGTTCTATGGCTTGTGGATCTCAAATTTTCTATTCACACCGCCCTGGTGGATCGTGATGCTGGCAATGTTTCTGATCCTGCTCCCGCTTTTCTGGATTGAATTCTACTCTACGCCGAGCAGGCTCCGGGAAAAATTCCTGTTTTCTCTGTTCTTGTCTTACCTGGGGGCTTGCGTTGCCTGGGCGATGCTGTATTGGCCCGTTCACTATCTGACGTTTACAGTTTTCTTCACCGGAGTCTATTATCTCGTCTCTGTCCTCTGCCGTTTCTATCTGGCCGGCGCGCTCACGCGAAACAAGATTGTATTCCACGCGCTATTCGTTTTCCTAATCGAGCTGGTGGCTCTAACCACGGCCGCTTGGCTTCCTAAAGGCTGAACTTTCCATGTCCGATGCTACAAAAGCTATTTTGCGTCAGGTGTCCAAGTACGCTCTCTGGGTCTTGGCCGTATTCGCGGTCAGTGGAATCGCCACGGCGGTATTCATCAACGTCATCTATCCCAAGCTTTCGGATATCCCGGGATTTACCGTGCTATTCCCGCGCTTCCCTATAATCATCAATCGCACCGAGCAAGTCAGAATAGCCGAAGGTATTGATATTCGGGGAACTTATGAGCGGATCCGTCCCGCCGTAGTCTCGGTACTCTCGCACCGGGGAGGCCTTGCGCCCGGTGCCGCCGATTTTTCCCCGCCGACAGTTTCTTCGGGGATGATCGCCACAGATGACGGGCTGATCTTAGTCTCCAGACGCGCAACAGGGGACGCTCCGCGAATTGACGTAGTCCTGACTGACGGCACGATATATCGCGCGACGCTTGTTGCGTCCGACGTAAAGTCCGACCTCGCGGTCTTGAAAATAGACGCCGCCAATCTCCCGATAGTCCAGTTCGAGGACGCTGCATCGCTTCAAGTCGGCGATCGGGTGATCGCGGTAGGCGCCTCCTTCTCCCAATTTCAAAATCCGGTCCGAGCTGCGCAAATAACTTTCCCACTTGCCTCGCTACAAGACTATGGCGAGCGGTGGTCGGCGGACGAGTTGCATGAATTTGTTTCAGTTGACGCGACGTTTGATCAGAAATTTTTTGGCGCGCCTCTGGTCAACCGAGATGCGCGAGTGGTCGGGCTGATTGGGCCGGGCGGAATCCTGCCCGGACAGGAGGTATTGCAATCATTGAATCACTATTTGAGCGCCAAAACCATCGCTCATGGCACATGGGGATTGCGTTATACACCCGTGACTCCCGCCATTGCGCAAGCTTCCGGGCTTGCGAAGCCGTATGGAGCGTTGCTTCTTTCGGGCGTGGGACAGCCGGCCGTCATAGCTGGATCCGCCGCCGCCACCGCCGGTTTGCGTGAAGGGGACTTTGTCTATAAAATAAATTCTATAGACCTTGATGCTGTACATTCATTTGAGCAAGTGAGCAATCAATTTTTTGCAGGCGACAAGGTCACTCTCGAGGTGTGGCGCGCGAACGCGCAGCTTACTCTCTCATTGATCCCCAAGTAAGCAATGATTGAAAATATCTCCCAGGAGCCCGCCAAAAAAGTAGAGACCCATGATCTGCAGGGAAACCCCAACGGATTCTTGCTCGAGCTTTTCAAAAATGAGGAAAAGACCGACGTGTATCTGTCAGCGACGACACAGGGCGGCTTCAAAGGTTATCACCTGCACCGCGTCCGCGCGGCCCGTTATGTGTGCCTGAAGGGCAAGGTAAAAATCATTATGTATGAGCGCGCTGGAAGCCAGTGGGCGAGAACGGAGAAAATCATGGACTCAGAGTCACCGTCGCGCTTGTCCATACCCAAAAATGTCGCGACGGGTATACAGAATATCGGCCGCGGGGAAGTCTGGCTTGTCAATTATCCCGATCCGGCGTACGATCCCGCACTTGCCGACGAACAGGTGGAATATACGCAGGCAGAATTGGAAGCAGGAGTAGTCAAATAATTACTAATTTCCAATTACTAATTTTTAAACAAGGACCAAGCCCCCATTAGTAATTAGGTTAATTAGATCAATTAGAAATTCTGTAGCAATTATGGGCGATTGTATTTTCTGCAAAATCATTTCAGGGCATCTGCCCGCCCACAAGGTCTACGAGGACGAGAAAATTCTCGCTTTTTTGGACATCAATCCCGTCAACCCGGGGCATACCCTCGTGGTGCCCAAGCGGCATTTTGAATCAATGATTGACGCGGACGATGGGACATTAAGCGAACTCACCCGGATTGCAAAAAGGCTGGGAGGGGCTATGATGAAGGGCCTGGACGCGCAAGGATTTAACTTGGGAGTCAATAATGGCGCGGCAGCGGGCCAAGTGGTATTTCACGTTCATTACCATCTCATCCCCCGGATGCATTCTGACAACCTGCAACCCTGGGGCAAGCGCACCTATGGGGCGGGCGAGGCGGAGCGAGTGGCCGCTGTTATTCGCGAGAAACTGGCCCTATTATGACTCGGGTATGGGTCTCCGGGTCGCTGGCGTACGACCGGATCATGGATTATCCCGGCCGCTTCGGCGACCACATCGATCCCACAAAGACGCACATCCTCAATCTAAGCTTTGCGGTGCCTACCCTCCAGCAGACGTACGGGGGGACCGCGGGGAACATCGCTTACGGACTTACTCAGCTTGGGTGCCACTGCGGCGTGGTGGCCAGCCTCGGGGCAGACGGTACAATGTATCTCAAAAGATTGCGCATTTTGAAAGTGTATACGAAGCATGTGCAAATGGTCGGCACTCTCCCCACTGCGGGCGCTTATGTTATCACCGACCGCGATGACAATCAGATAACGGGGTTCGTGGTTGGCGCGGCATCCCAGCTTCCCAAGCCCCCGACGACCCGGCCCGGCGACTGGGGTATGGTAGCTGCTGAGCAGGGTAGAAACATGGGGCTGCTTGCGAAGCACTATGCCAGCCGGGGTTCGCCGTACGTCTTCGACCCGGGCCAGGCACTCACGGATATCACGGTAGCCGATCTGCGTTTCTGCATAGCCAAAGCGAAGGTCGTCGTCAGCAACGATTACGAGATGTCGATCATCGCCAGGCGGTCTCGCGTAAAATTCGGTTCCGACCAGATCATCATCACGACTCTCGGTGCTCAAGGCTCGCTTGTGGCGACTGCCGGCAAGACGCTTAGAGTGCGAGCCGCAAAGGCGGCTTCTGTAGTTGATCCTACCGGAGCCGGGGATGCCTACCGTGCTGGGCTGATGAAGGGATTGATCGAAGGATGGCCACTAGTGCGGACTGCGCAGCTTGCATCGGTTGTTGCTTCATACGCAGTTGAAGCGCTTGGAACCCAAACTTACACATTTACTATCAAAGAAATTACTAACCGCTACTATGAAACGTTCAAGGAGAAGCTCGCTTACTCTCGCTAAAGCACTCAAATCAGAAGTTCGTTCTCCGCGCCTTGCCGATGCAGGACGAAAGAAGATCGCCTGGGCCGCGCGGGAAATGCCGGTCTTGCGCATGATCGCCCAGCGTTTTGAGCGCGACAAGCCACTGTCCGGTATTCGCATAGCCGCGTGCCTGCACGTTACGGCCGAAACGGCCAATCTGGTATCAGTGTTGAAATCCGGCGGGGCCGAAGTGGTCTTGTGCGCTTCCAACCCGCTCTCCACACAAGACGATGTGGCAGCGGCGATTGCGCACGACCTAAAAATCCCTACATTCGCCATCCGCGGCGAAGATCGGAAAACATACTATCGCCATTTGAAGCTTGTACTCTCAACGAAGCCTCAAGTCACCATGGACGACGGCGCGGATCTTGTTTCTCTTCTGCACGGCGCGAAGAAGCACCTAGCCAAATTGATCTGGGGCTCAAGTGAGGAAACTACGACCGGCGTGATCCGCCTACGGGCGCTCCATAAGCAAGGGAAGCTGCTCTTCCCGGTTGTGGCGGTAAACGACAGCAAGACCAAGCACCTCTTTGACAATCGTTATGGCACCGGTCAATCGACGATCGACGGAATATTGCGCGCCACCAATGTGCTTATCGCGGGTAAGACATTCGTGATCTCAGGCTACGGCTATTGCGGAAAGGGTGTTGCCATGCGAGCGCGGGGCATGGGCGCCCAGGTGGTGGTGTGTGAAGTTGACGCGGTGCGGGCGTTGGAAGCACGTATGGACGGGTATGAAGTGATGCCCATGAAATCCGCCGCACGCGTCGGCGATATTTTTGTGACCGTCACCGGGGACATCAACGCGCTCGATGTTGAACATTTCAAGTTGATGAAGGATGGCGCGATCGTCGCCAATGCCGGGCACTTCGACGTGGAGATCAATCTTGCCGGGCTCAAGAAACTCTCAAGTGAAGTCAGGGGGATTCGCCCCAATGTTGAGGAATACCGGCTCAAGTCGGGAAAAAAGCTGCATGTGTTGAGTGAAGGACGCTTGGTAAATCTGGCCGCCGCAGAAGGGCATCCTTCGATGGTGATGGACATGAGTTTTGCCAATCAGGCTCTGGCGGCGGTCTTCATTGCCAAGAATCACGCAACACTTAAGCCGCAGGTCTATTCAGTGGAAGCCGAGCTCGATGAAGAAGTCGCGCGTATGAAACTCAAGTCCCTAGGTATTTCAATTGACGAACTCAGTCCGCGGCAGCGGAAATATTTAAGTAGCTGGCAACAAGGTACTTAAATTAGCTTGTAGGTTGTAGCTAGTAGTTTGCAGCTTTATGATAAAAAGGGTTTTCACACAGGTATTCGCAGTCGTGGGAGCAATCTTGGAAAAGGATGGAAAGGTTTTGCTGGTGCGCGAGAATAAGACTAGCGCGAGAGGCCTCTGGAACCAACCCGCCGGCTGGCCGGATGTGGGCGAGGATTTGATTGCAAGTGTGAGGCGGGAAGTCAAAGAGGAAACCGGTTTCGACTTTCAGCCGACAGGATTGGTGGGAGTTTATTCCCTCGTGAAAGGCCCGGACGCGCGGGTAGAAGCAACCCGTCACGCGGTGAAACTGATTTTCCGCGGCACATTTGGCGGGCAAGCCCTAGCCTCCAATGAAGAGATTCAGGAAGTAAAATGGTTTGCCCCCGAGGAAATCTACGCCATGGACAGCTCGACACTTCGGGACCTGGATATCAAGCAGGAAGTGAAAGACTATTTCGCGGGAAAGAATTACCCGCTTGAAATCATTCGACATACTCTTAGCAAATAATTAATTTATTTTTATGAACGAAACAATGCAGCAAGGCAGAATGGCTCCCGCCAAGATGATTGGTGGTATAGTCGTGCTCCTTATTTTGATTTTCGGCGGTTGGTGGATATACGCGCGCGCAACCACAGTGATCGATCATGACACAGTGATCGCAGGCGACTATCAAGTCAAGGGCGGCCACACACTCGTTTTGAAAAATAAAGCCAAGCTCACTGTAGAAGGCAATCTCGCCCTCGACGGAAAAGTGGAATGCGATGGCGGGGAAATGGTCATCGTCGTCAAAGGCTCGGCCGCGCTCAACGGCGAACTTGCTTGCCACCGCACGGAGAATAATTCCGTGTCGGGCATCCGGCTGGCAATAGGGGGGAATGCAAGTTTTGACCAAAAGTTCAAAATATCCAGCAACCGCAGCATCCAGATAGTAGCGCGCGACGAGCTCTTCGCCGACACGCCTGAAAAGATCGATGCGCTCTATGAAGAAGCCGCCCGCGACTCAGGAGCCGGCAACCGCATCGGCCCATTCGTCGAAGGTCCCGAGAATGGCGCAAGCGCCCTGCCGCGTGCAGTAGAGCAAGCGGTAGGAGCATTAGATGGGAAGGCCCACCCCTCACTGCTTGCTTCTCTTGAGGCCGTGCTTATTCCTCACGCGCAAGCTCAAGCGCCCGCCCCGCCAGTGGTAATTTCCGGACGTATCGTCGTGGACAAGCCGCCCCGGGGCGTCCGTCAGATAGTGGTGTTCAATTTCCCGAATGCTTCCGGCGTTAAACTTCAAGATTTTACCCTCGAGGGGCCGGATGGCAATGAGGGCGAAGGCGACAAAGATGCCAGCTGCGATGCTAAAGGGCGCGATGGTCAGGACGCGATGCGTTTCCTGGCGGTGGCCCCTAACATAAGCGTAGATAATTTCACACTCAAACTCGGAAGCGGCGGAGCTGGCGGTGACGCCACCACGCAGAAAGACTGTTACCCCAAAGGCACGGCTCTAGCCGGTAAAGGTGGGAAGAGCGGAAACTTCAAGATGATTGCCGCAGCAAATTTCAGCATTGAAGGCGCGTTCACCATCGTACCGGGGAACGGCGGAGCTGGCGGCGAGGCGACAGCGTATGGCCGCGACGGGGCAGCGCCCAAGGAAAAAGGCGGGGATGCAACAGCCACGGGAGGCCGCGGCGCTGATAATAAGAAAAGTTTCAGAGTTGAAGGCTCGGTTTCCGGTCTTGATCAAATCCAATTTGGGGGAGTATTGGGCGGCGAGGGCGGCACAGCCTCAGCCTATCCTGGCCGCGGCGGCGGTGGTGTCGGCTGCTCAAGTGACGGCGGTGACGGCGGTGATGCGACGGCCACGGGAGGCCGCGGCGGGGATGCTTCGCTTTCTGGAGCCGGGGGCGCGAGAACTCCTGAAGCGGAAGATGCAGGCGGCGACGGCGGTGATGCCATCGCCCGTCCTAAGAA
>MFEO01000013.1:0-10211 GCA_001777585.1 Candidatus Doudnabacteria bacterium RIFCSPHIGHO2_01_FULL_50_11
CTTAGGACGACTCTCGCGGCAACGCTCTCAGCCCAGCTCTTCGTCTGGCCAATCCTCATCTATAATTTCGATCAACTCTCAATCATCTCACCCATAGCAAATATTCTTATACTACCACTAATTCCTCCTCTTATGTTGATCGGTTTTGTCACCGGAGTTCTTGCTATATTAAGCTCCGCCTTAGCTCTCACACCAGGTTGGATCACCTGGGGGTTGCTTCAATACATGCTATCTGCGATCAATATCCTTTCTCGAGTTCCATTTGCATCCCTGACCATCGGACACCCGGCACTACCGTGGATCTTGTCATACTATCTGATACTGCTTCTAGCATCGAGCATCGTGCTGCTGCGCCGAAGGGCATTGCGCGTTCGCGAATTTTATCAATATGGATCAAGCTATGCAGCTTGAGATACGGGTTTCCAGAAAAGCATGGCTCGCCCTGGCTTTGCTCGCGCTGATGTCCGGCCTGGTCTGGGCGGGGATATGGCAATATACGCCAGATGGCAAATTGCATGTTACTGTCTATGATGTTGGCCAGGGTGACGCGATATTTTTACGCACGCCGACAGGCGTGCGGGTCTTGGTAGACGGCGGTCCCGACCAGGAGGTGCTCAAGAAAGTAGGAGAGGAGCTGCCATTTTTTGATCGAAGGATTGATCTGGTGGTTCTGACTCACCCCCATGCCGACCATATAGCGGGTTTGATCGACATTCTACGGCGCTACCAAGTACGACACGTTCTGACCACGCAGGCGCAAGCAAAGTCTGAATATTACCGGGAATTTATCAGGGCTTTGATGGATCGTCGAATCGACATAATTGAAGCGCACGCAGGACAGCTCATCACGCTTGACCGCTGGACCAAGATGCGGATTCTCGCCCCAGTCCAAATATTGCCGGCGGCAGCAGTCAAAGATCCCAATGAGGCCTCGATTGTTTCCCGCGTGAGTCTTGGCATAATTGATTTCCTGCTAATGGGAGACGCACCGAAAGACGTGGAAAACGAGATCATCGCCTCAGGCCAGGCAATCGATGCAGAAATGCTGAAAGTGGGGCATCATGGCTCTCGGGGTTCAACAGGGCAGCAGTTCTTAGAGATGGTTAGCCCTCTCTATGCCGCAATTTCTTCCGGAGCCGCCAATCGCTACGGCCATCCTCATCAGGAGACTCTGGATCTGTTAGAGCGAGCGCATGTTAAGTTTTTTCGCACTGACCAAGAGGGCGATATACGGTTTGTCACCGATGGACGGACGATAAGTCGCGATTGATAGGTTTACCAAGAAGACAATTTTTGCTATAATAAAGACCAAGTAAATTTTTTGTATGGCAAAATGGGTCGTAACAATCATCATTATAGTCGGAGCGGGAGTAGCAGCGTTCTTCTTGATGCCAAAGCCAGCGGTTGCGCCGGAGACAGGTGTGAATCCAACTTCCTCAACCCCCACGCCGCAGCCGGCAGCCCCAAGTCCATATATGAATAAACAAGTGACCTTAGACACTACACTGGGAAAGATTAAGGTAGAATTTTATGCTGAGGATGCACCGCGCGCAGTGGAGAACTTTGTCAGGCTGGCGGAGAAAGACTACTATAACAGCACTACCTTCCATCGGGTGATCAAGGGTTTCATGATTCAAGGCGGCGATCCGAAGGGCGACGGTACTGGCGGAGAGTCAATCTGGGGCGGAACATTCGAAGATGAGCTGAATCCAGCCGCTACGAGCTATCAGCAAGGATACCGCAAGGGAGTACTCGCCATGGCCAATCGCGGACCGAATACCAACGGATCGCAGTTTTTCATTCTGCTTGAGGACACACCGAACTTACAGCGTCAATACACGATTTTTGGGCACGTAGTAGAAGGACAGAACATCGTGGACAAGATCGGAGACTCAATCGTTGATCCGGAATTGGACCGGCCGATCACACAGGTTGTGATCAAGAGCATGACAGTCATAGATAAGAAATAACTAATCAGCTTATAGGTATTAGCCGGTAGCTTATAGTATTTTCTGTAAGTTTTACTAGAGGCTATTCCCTACAAGCTACAAGCTAGTACATGAAACATCCCAAGGAAGAGAGAACCTATATCATGGTGAAGCCTGATGGAGTGAAGCGCGGGCTGACTGGCGAGATTATTCGACGGATTGAACAGCGCGGGCTCAAGGTAATTGCCCTCGCCATGGAGAAGCCCTCGCGCGACAAATTCGATGGGCACTATCCGAAAGATCCGAAATGGATCACTCGCTTGGGTGAGAAAACGCTCGCCACATACGCCAAGTACGGATTTGATGCAAAGAAAGAGCTCGGCACAGACCGCGCCGAAGAGATCGGTCCCATGGTCCGTGGCTGGCTTCTGGACTTCATGACGTCCGGTCCGGTGGTGAAGATGATCATAGAAGGCGTGCATGCTGTAGATATGGTGCGCAAGATTTCGGGAGACACAACGCCAGCATCAGCCCCGATGGGCACGATTAGGGGAGACTTCTCGGTGGATTCGCCGGCCTCCGCGAACCGCGACAAGCGCGCAGTGCACAATCTAGTTCACGCGTCCGAGACACCCGAGGAAGCCGAGCACGAGATCAAGTATTGGTTTACGGTAAAAGAAATCCACGACTACAAACGCTCGGAAGAAGATACAATGTTCTGATTAAAAACGATTTCGACAGATAAACCCCCGAGAAACGGGGGTTTTTGTATTGACAAAATACTAGATATGTGCTATAATTTATTGTTCGTTTTACAAAGGGGGAATTCAATGAAAATCATCGGATTTGACGGTTCTACAATACCCAACAGTACGACCGCAGGCATCCTTGCTAGAGCTCTGGTCGCAGCCTCAGAACAAGGAGCAGAGACAAGTATCGTCAGGCTGAAGGACGTAATCACCTCGCCGTTCCACGGTGCACACGACCCGGCGAGCCTCACTGCGAAAGCGGTTTATGATGCCCTGCCTATAACCATTAAGAAGATGGTTCCTGGATGGGTAAAGAAAATTTCTACGGACTATCTTTTTCCAGAAGAGGTGAAGCCTCTTCTTCGGGCAATTGAGGAAGCGGACGGACTGATCCTCGCCACACCCACCTGGTGGTCTACTCCTTCAGACTACATTAAGATCCTGCTCAACTATTTGACCATCTGCGATTACCGTAACTATTGTCTCAGGGGCAAGGTCGCCGGATTCATCGCGGTGTGTGAGGAAGACGGGGCTCAGCATGCGAACGCAATTATGCAGAATGCCGTCACTCACATGGGCATGATCACCCCGCCTTTCTGTAGTTTCTTTTTCAATCGCAACCTCAAGGAGAGCGAGCAGAATTGGCAGGAGACGGACCAGGCACTGGTTGGGGTCAATGTCGTCCGCATGTGCAAGCTCCTGCGTGGCGAAGTCACGGGTGCGAACTGGGACTGGAACAGCGCGCAGTAACCCTCGCCATCCGATGATCACCTCATTTCGAAAGACCCGCAGCTTTGTGCCGCGGGTCTTATTTTTGCCTCGAAGGGGGCTTACATTATTATTTCAAATTGTCTTGGGGCATTGGCGCGGGGTTGTCCGCTCCGCCAGCCGAAGCAGCAGAAAGGCTGGCTTCATCGCGTTACCGGCTTCCTGACTTCCCTGACGCTGCTCGTCTTCGAGAAGGAAGCCTGTAGCCGGAACCCCAGTGACGCCAATACACAGGCATTGTTGGTTGTTGGCCGATTTTTGTCAATACACCCGGGGCAAACAGGAGTTTTATTTCTTTCTTTTCTTAATGAATTCAGGTGTCCAGCGCGAGATGAGGCCTTCCTCGTTTTTATGCAGCCACCCCCGGATCTTACCTCGAGCGTTGGATGTGACTGCAATCGCGAGCCAGTCGCGGCTGACTTTAAGTTTTTTGTCCTCAACGATTTCGACCACATCGCCGTTTTTTAGTTTCGTGTCCAGGCGTTCCAGCTTGCCGTTGATTTTGGCACCCCCGCAGTGCAGGCCGAGCTCCGAGTGAACGGAAAAAGCAAAATCAATGGAGGTAGCTCCCTCGGGGAGATCCTTCACGTCGCCCTTGGGCGTGAAAATAAAGATTCGGTTTTTGAAAAAGTCAATCCGCAGGCTCTCGATGAATTCTTCCGGCTTGTCGGTGCTTTCCCTCTGCCATTCCCGCAACTGCCGCACCCACTCAAGCTGCCGTTGGTTTACCGAGATGCCGCGTTTCGGTTTGCCATGTTCGGCATAAGCCCAGTGAGAAGCAATGCCGTATTCTGCTTCCTCATGCATCTCTTGGGTGCGGATTTGGATTTCCACGAAACGCCGCTCCGGCCCGAAGACAGTGGTATGCAGGCTTTTGTAACCATTCGGCTTGGGCACGGCGATATAGTCCTTGATCCTGCCGCGGATCGGCTTGTAGTACTGATGGATGATTCCTAAGATCGCGTAGCAGTGCTCGACCGTGTCAGTGATGATGCGAAGCGCAATGAGATCATAGACCTTGCTCAAATCCATGCCATATTCTTGGCGCTGCAGCTTCTGGAACAAGCTAAAAAGGTGTTTGCTCCGGCCTTCGATAGACGAGAAAGGAATCTTATGCAACTGTAATATGCGGTGGATTTCTCTCTGCGCCAACGGAATATATTTTTGGGCGCTTTCCAATCGGGGCCGGATCTCTTCCACGAGCCGATTGTATTCTTTCGGAAAGACGATGGGGAAAGCGAGGTCCTCCAGTTTGCCGCGGACTTCACCCATGCCAAGTCGCGCGGCGAGCGACGCATAGATCTCCAGAGTTTCACGCGCCACCCGCTCCTGTTTCTCACGCGGAAGAGAGGAAAGAGTCTCCATATTGTGCAGACGATCAGCAAGTTTGATCAGCACGACACGGATATCTTCGGCCATAGCCAAGACCATGCGCTTGAGAGTCTCTACATATGCCGGATCTTTCTGGTTGCGTAATTTGATGCGTCCCAGTTTGGTCACCCCCAGTACCAAGAATGTGATTTCCTCCCCGAATTTTTTGCGGACGTCATCGAGGGAAGTCTTGGTATTCTCCGGAACGTCATGCAGCATGGAGGCGGCGATGGTGACTGGATCTATACCCCAGGAGGCCAGGTGGTTGGCGGTAAACAGGCTGTGCTGGACGTAATCCTCTCCTGATTTTCGTTTCTGGCCCTGGTGCGCTGTGCGAGCGAATTCAAAAGCATCTCGGATGAGTTTCTGGTCTTGGGGCTTGATTTTATTGGTGCGTATGAGTTCTTGTATTGTCATATATTTCGCTTAACAAACTTCATCGTACTCTAAAATCATACCCTAGGCAAGCCCCGATTCGCCCGCGGCGATAAACTGCTCTATACTAGTAAGGAGTTTTGTACATGCTATGAAAAAAATTCTAATTTTTATTATCGTAGTTGTCGCCCTCGTCACCGCTTGGCAATATCGTGGTGATTTGCAGACGCTTGTTAGAAGTTCGCAGCAACTTGCGGAACTGGTTCACGAAGGGACACTGCTTGATACGCTCAGAAAAGAGGTTTTTGCCCCACCCCCTCTGAGGTTCGACGGCATATTCTCTGAGAGTGCCCTCACTCGCACAGGAGTCATCTCTGCCACCAACGAACAACGGCGTCTCAACGGGGCAGGAGGATTGCGCGAGAACACGAAGCTCAATGCCGCCGCCGCCGAGAAGGTGAACGACATGTTCGAGGAGCAGTATTTCGAACACGAGTCACCCTCGGGTGTAGGCCCAGCCGATCTTGCGAAGAATGCGGGGTATGATTATATAATCATCGGAGAAAACCTCGCCTTGGGGAATTTCAAAGACGATGCCTTACTCGTTGAAGCATGGATGAATAGCCCGGGGCACCGGGAAAATATACTCAATGCCAAATTCACTGAGATCGGCGTGGCGGTAGGCAAGGGGACTTTCAAGGGAGAGAAAGTTTGGTTTGCAGTACAAGAGTTCGGTAAGCCCGCTACTGCCTGTCCCCAAGTTTCAACCCAGCTCAAGCAACAGGTTGATTCTTTGAAGACAATATTGGACGGAGAAGAGCAGCAATTGAGTCAAGAAAAAGCCCGATTGGATGCGATGCATCCCAAGACCAAGGAAGAATATGATGCTTACAACCAGGCAGTTGCTGAATACAATCAGAAGGTCCGTGCCTATAATGATAAACTCAATCAGCTCAAGGAACTGGTGAATCAGTACAATGCCCAAGTACGGGATTTCAATTCCTGTGTGAGCGCGTAAAAAGAAAGCTGCAGTAAAATAGACTGCAGCTTAATAGGGGTTACTTGCCGAAGGCCAGCGTGCGGCCCACGCGGAATTCTTTCTGCGGCCCAATCATCCGCCAGGAAACAACCCATGAACCGAACTGGTCGTTGAGTTTGACCAATGGTCCTAACTGGGGGTTCCAAGTTTGTGTTTGGTGAAAGAATCCGAGCGAGCCCCCCACTTCCAGGCGTTTGCCTAGGGGGTGGGTGATATCCAGAGTATCGAGCACGAGGTAGGAAGGAGAGTTTCCGGCGATCGCCCAGTTTTGCGCCAGGTACGCATTGGCTTTCCAGCCCGATACTTCTAGCGAGGCTAGCAGTGCGAGCTTGGCTCCACGATCTCCTTCCTTAGTGATAGTGGTGTAGACGAGCGGGAAAAGGGTAAGAGAGGGGAGTGGCTTGAGTTGATAGCCGAGCCCAGCATCGAACTCGTTGGCTCCTGGAGTCCCAATGTAGCATACATCGATCACCAGATTGCGTGGGCTGGAATACATCCAGTCGGAATAGCGGTATTGGGTGGAAGCTCCGCGCAATTCCACAAAATTGCTCTGTGCGACAAGCGAACTAGCTAACGCAAGCATTACGGCAAGTGTTTTCATAGTATCCTCCTTGGAATTGCGTATTCATTCCTCGCCAGGATTTTTATTTTGAAATAACAGTTTATCATATTTTTGTGTAAATGTCAATAATAGTAACACTATCTAGTACTTTATTTTATCTAATTTAAGCTAATATCTCACATATTATATTTATTTGTCAGAAAAGTTGACAAAATCATAAATAAGGAATATGCTAAAGATATGGAAAATATCGAGATTTTAGAGAAAATAGGGCTGAGTGAAAAAGAATCCAGTGTTTATCTAAGCTTATTAGAGCTCGGCGTAGCTTCGGTTGATATCGTTGCAAAGAAGGCCGGTACTAAACGACCGACCACGTATCTAATACTAGATAGCCTCCAGAAGAGAGGATTGGTAAGCATGATCCCTCGGGCCAAGAAAACTCTATATCAAGCCGAATCGCCCCAAGTTATTATTTCTGATCTCAATCGTCGACAGGAGCTGTTTCAACGTTTCTTGCCCAATCTCCTAGCACTTCATAATGCACGCAAAGAAAAGCCCGCGGTCCAGCTATATGAAGGCAAGCAGGCGGTGAGGGAAATATATGAGCGCATTCTTTCCGCCAAAGAGGTGGAGTTCTTTTCAACAATCCGAGATATCGTAGCGACATATCCTGATTATCCTAAATTGCTAAACGATCAAGCCACGGCTGGTAAGGTAATCGTCCGAGAGTTTCTGACTCGTAGTGCCGAAGATATTGCATACGCGAAAGTTATGCAACATAACGAAAATTTTCAGCAAAGATTCGCGCCAGGAAAAGGAGAATTTTTAACTGATAACTGTCTTTTTGACGGTCATGTTGTATTCTTTTCTTTCCAGCCATATATTTTTGCTGTTGTCATCACCAGCCAAGGTATTTACCAGTCACTTAGAAATCTATTCGAATATGCTTGGCAGGCAGCTGACGAGTATGAAAAAGTAATCAAGCCAAAATAGCATGCCCGAGTTACCGGAAGTACAAACTGTCGTCACTGAGCTTAATCGGAAGTTGTCGGGCAAAAAAATAGTCGAGGTTTCAGTCCGCTTGCCAAAGATTGTCGCCCTGGGCCCGGGCACGCTTCCGCCCAAGCGAAGAGCACAAGTCCATAAAGTCATAAAGTTCATAAAGTTATTGAAGGGACAGAAGATTAAGTCCGTCACAAGACGCGCAAAGATTATTATCATTGATTTCTACGGCCCCTTAAGTTTGCTCGTGCACCTGAAGATGACTGGACAGTTCATTTATTTTCGAAAATCGCAGCTACAAAAACGCGTTCGGATATTGAATAAACCCACGGCCCCTCTGCTTTCTCTGCCCACAAAGTATACTCATGTCATTTTTACCTTCACCGACGGCGCCAAACTTTTCTTCAACGACACGCGCCAATTCGGCTATCTAAAATTAGTTTCGGATGCCGAGCTTCCGCATGTGCGGGAATTGCAGGAATTCGGGCCCGAGCCCTTGGCGAGGGCTTTCAGTTCTCAGGTTTTTGAAAATATTCTCAAAAGGCGTCCGAATATGCCAATCAAGCAATTGTTGGTGGACCAGAGCTTGATTGCCGGCATCGGCAATATTTATTCTGATGAAATTTCGTTTCGGGCGAAAGTGCGACCGGCCAGACGGGTAAAAACGTTGAACGAAAAAGAACGCCATGCAGTCTTTGCCGCCATTCCTTTTATTTTGAAAAAGGGCATTGCAGCCAAGGGTTCATCAGTAGGGGACTTTGTGCGAACCGATGGCTCATGGGGGACCATGGGCAAGTACCACTATGTCTATATGCGCGCTGGTCAACCCTGTAAAATCTGCGGTACAATGATTAGAAGTATGAAATTTGGCGCCAGAACAAGCTCTTTTTGTCCAAAATGCCAGAAATAACACCCTAAATAAATTGATTTAATCGCACGGGTGCCGGAAAATTTATGAATGACGAAAAGTGGGAACAGCTGAAGGAAAACCTGAAAAAGAGGTTCGAGATAATAGATGACCGCACCGAAGATCTTTTCGGAAAGACGGCCGAAGGCCCCGTCAAACAAGGCACCCAGGATATCGTCATCGTGCATACTCCGGCAGGTAAGATACGGCTCGTCCGGGAGGTGCGCCCCCTGGTGCTTGAGAAAAAATTCCATTACACTCATCGGCAAGGAGCTTCCTCCAGGGTAGAATATAAATTTTCCGATACTGAAAAGTCCTATCGGCTCAGGGTGTTTCGGTGGGACGATCTGGATGACGACTGGAAGGAAATTGAGACCAAAAATGTAGAAGGCATGTGGTAAAGTTTTATCAATAACATTAATTCCATGGGTTATTTTTACTTTCTCGTATTCGTTTTGTTATTCATCATCATTCCCGGGCTGCGCGTCGTGCAGCAGTACCAGAAAGGAGTGGTGTTTCGTTTCGGAAAAATCGTTCGGGTATCGGAGCCGGGGCTGACCGTCGTCATACCCTACATAGAACAGATGAAAAAAGTTGATTTTCGGACGGTCACGCTGCCGATACCGCCGCAAAAAATTATCACCAAAGACAACGTCTCGGTTGACGTTTCCGCTGTAGCCTACTATAGGATTGTGGACGCGATCAAAAGCATAGTTGCTATTGAGAACGTAATGGTTGCCATCAATCAGATAGCTCAGACTACCCTGCGGAATATTGTCGGCAAATTTCAGCTAGACGAGATTCTTTCGGAGCGGAATACTATCAATGCCGAAATCCGATCAGTGCTTGACGCACATACCGAGCCATGGGGCGTAGTGGCCTCGGTCGTCGAAATTAAGGACATCGAATTACCCGAAAACATGCAGCGCGCCATGGCGAAGCAGGCGGAGGCAGAGCGCGAAAAGAGAGCAAAAATTATCGCGGCGGAAGGTGAATTCGCCGCAAGCCAGCGACTCGCCGATGCGGCAGATGTCATCGCCAAGCACCCTATAGCCTTGCAATTGCGGAATTTGCAGACTATGGCGGAGATCAGCATCGAAAAAAACTCAACGATTATTTTCCCCGCCCAGCTTATGAGCACAATGCATGATTTGAAAAAATTCATAGCAGGGGAACAAGCAAGTACGAAGTAGTCTCATGTTCTCTCCCGATTCATCGCTGCCCCAGTCCCTGGTCCGAACCCTGGCGCTTTTTGCGGCCCAAAATCACGCCGCTACCCTTGTGGAACTGCAAACACTGCTGATCAGAGTCGCTCCATATCAGGAAGAGCCAGCTACCTTGTCGGCAATTCTTTCTGAACTGGAAGGAACACTCAAAGACAAGGTAGCCTCGCGAGACGGCTTGTACGCGCCTCGAGGATATGAGCAATTACTCGATAATCGACTAGCACAGTACAATCAGACGCTCGCACTGTACCGCAAAGCCCGCCGATATGAGCGGCTTCTGCGGC
>MFEO01000013.1:10225-15070 GCA_001777585.1 Candidatus Doudnabacteria bacterium RIFCSPHIGHO2_01_FULL_50_11
CAACTGACCGCTTCTCGGCGACACGGCAGAAAAATCGCGGGTCGTTTCTGCCTGAACCATTACGTTGCCGCAGGTCTCGCGGTACCCCAAGATAGGAATCTTTATACCGCCCTACTCTACACCAGTTTTATTCCACTGTTCGGAGAGCAATATACCGATGATTTTTGGCAGAACAATCTGTCTTGGATAAGAGAATTTTTCATCAAACCACAGCAGCCCAAGACCAATTTTTTCAATAGTGAACGATCTGGGTCAGTCTTGCAAAGATTTCTGGAAGCCATATTGTCGCCCATAGCCCCGGGTCTGGAACGCCTGTGCCGCATCATCCAGGAACGGCGCATCAAGCAAGGCGAGTACGTCATCGTGACCCCCGACCAGCTGGCATTTCACCCCGACAGCAAGGGCCAGCGGATCTTAGCCCGCTATGAGGCTGTGTTATCGGGCTTGCCCCGTCAAACCAGCGCTTGACACCCAACCGCCGTTTATATAGAATATTATAATGAAAAGTCAAAAAAGACATTGATTTTTGGCTTTTTTTATCAGATATTAATCGTTCGAACTTAGCACTCGTACCAAAAGAGCGCTAAGGGAAGGACCAAAAAACCTCCATGAATATCAAACCGCTCGGCAACCGCATCTTAGTAAAGCAGTCCACCCAGGAAGAAGTGACCGCTTCCGGCATCGTCTTGCCTGATACGGCCGAGAAAGAGAAGAAAGCCCAAGGAAAGATTGTTGCTATAGGCTCCGGGGAGATGGTTGCACGTCTAGGGCTCAAGGTGGGCGATACCGTTGTTTTCGGCAAATACGCCGGGGAAGAAATCGAGATGGGGACCGGGTCAGACAAGCAGGAATATAAGATTCTTTATGTCGGATCTGAAGAAGATAAGTCTGACGTATTGGCAGTAGTAGAATAATTTTTCTAGTAATTACAGAAATTCATTATGGCAAAGGTTATCAAGACAAGCTATGAAGCTAAGAAAGCCATCAAAGAAGGCGTGGACAAGGTGGCGGATGTTGTGAAGGTGACCCTCGGGCCGACTGGCAAGGCGGTCATCTTGGATCGCGGCTTTGGCAGCCCGACTATTACCGACGACGGGGTCACGGTGGCGAAGGACATTGACCTGGAAGATAAATTTGAAAATGTAGGAGCCTCGCTCATCAAGGAAGTCGCTAATAAGACCAATGACGAAGCCGGCGACGGCACCACAACCGCAACTGTGCTGGCGCAGAAAATGATCGAAGAGGGTTTTGGCGCGGTCGCTATCATCTCGAATCGGGCCCACGAAATCAAGCGTGGCATGGACAAGGCAGTGAAATTTGTCGTTGATGAATTGAGGAAGGTGAAAAAGGATGTGAAAACTCGGGAAGAAATCGCTCAGGTGGCGACCATCGCCTCGCTAGACGCGGAGGTTGGTTCGTTAATCGCCGAGATTATGGAAGAAGTTGGCCATGATGGCGTTGTGACTGTAGAGGAAGGCCAGACCATTGGTGTCGAGAAAGAAGTGGTTAAGGGCATGCGTTTCGACAAGGGCTACGTCTCCGCCTATATGGTTACCAACACTGAACGCATGGTGGCCGAGATGAATGAGCCTTATATCCTCATTACCGATCAGAAAGTTTCTTCCTTGAGTGATATCCTGCCCCTCTTAGAGAAAGTGGTGCAGAGCGGCAAGAAAGAGCTGGTTATCATTGCCGATGAAGTTGAGGGAGAAGCGCTGGCAACATTTGTGGTCAACAAGCTGCGTGGCACCTTCTCCGTGCTCGCCGTTAAGGCTCCAGGCTTCGGCGATCGAAGAAAGGAAATGCTCCAAGACATTGCAGTACTAACCGGCGGTGCTCTGGTCTCAGAAGAGATAGGGCTCAAGCTCGATAAGGCATCGCTTGAACATCTTGGCCGCGCCCGCAAGGTTATCTCTGATAAAGAAAACACGACGATTGTCGATGGTATGGGCCAGAAAGAGCAGATAGAAGCCCGTATCTCACAAATTCGTAAGGCCATGGCCGACGCCACGTCAGACTTTGACAAAGAGAAGCTACAGGAACGATTGGCCAAGCTCGTTGGCGGAGTCGGGGTGATCAAAGTCGGAGCTTTTACCGAGACGGAGATGAAAGCTAAGAAATACAAGATTGAAGACGCACTCAATGCGACCCGGGCTGCCATTGAAGAAGGTATTATTCCGGGTGGGGGCGCGGCGCTTCTCAAGGTCGCACCCAAACTCGACGGTTTTATGGTTGGGCTTAATGATGCAGAGCGATCCGGTGTTAAGGTGGTCCGTATTGCCTTGGAAGAACCCCTGCGACAGATCGCAAAAAATTCCGGCATCGAGCCCACAGGTATTATTTCTTATATCCAAGGCACGGAAGAAGATCCGTCGCCACTGCATGTCGGTTTTGACTTTAGTAAAGACGTATCGACTAATTGGGCAGTTGGTAAGCAGCCCGACATGATGAAAGCCGGCATCGTTGACCCGCTCAAAGTTACCCGGCTCGCCCTGGAAAATGCCGTATCGATCGCTTCCACTCTTATCACCACAGAAGCAGTCGTGGTAGATAAGCCCGAGAAAAAGGAGTCAATGGGCGGCGGCGGAATGGGTGGTATGGGCGGTATGGACATGGGAATGTAAAAGATTCCCTCGAAGAGGGCTTACGCTACGTGTTCGCCCCCTTCGATAACCTTCCCCGCAGTAGGAGTGCTTCGCTGAATACAAGCTTCAGCTCGCACAGATATCTATATTAGTTTTTTCTAAAGGTGATTCACAATTCGTGTCTATTCTTTGAATAAGCCTTGCCCTTAAAGCGGGGTTTTGTTTTGGCCATGAATCAATTAATATGTAGGTATGGAAAGAGAATCTTCGAGTTCAAAAAAATGGGATAGTTTCGGCGGGGAAGAAGGTGATTTTTCACAACTTTCCGAGGGTGAACAAGAAAGCGTAAAATATTTCTTTCGCCAATCAGTTACAGAATTCGCAGAGAAACTTAAAAGAAACAAAGAAATCGGAGGAGCCGAAGAGCCCATATCACCCGATTTTGCTTTGATGAGACAATTGGGAAGAAAATTGTCGGAAAATGAACGAAAGAAGATTTTAAGCGAATTAAAAACCGAATTTCCCAACCTTCCAATTCAGGAAATTTGACTGGCTTCCGAGATTCATTCGACTTGCGAAGATGCAAAAGTTGCAGTATACTATCTTCACAATCAAATAGTAATTATCAAGAGTCTCCGCCTCAGGCGGGGCGGCAACCTGCGGTAAATCTCCTTCCGTAAGGTGCCTGCCCTCACACTATAATTTGTGTGTAGGGGATAAATAAGGTCATTTTTTATTACATTTTTATTAAGCAAATAACATGAAAAAATTATTTACGTCCGAATCAGTTACCGAAGGTCACCCGGACAAGCTCTGCGACCAAATCTCTGATGCGGTACTCGATGCGATCTTGAAAGATGATCCAAAAGGGCGCGTTGCCGTAGAAGCATTGGTGACCAATGGTGTATGCGTGGTGGCGGGCGAGATCACCACCAAGACCTATATCGATATTCCTAAAGTCGTCCGCTCGGTAATTCGCGATATTGGTTATACGGATGCCGAATCCGGGTTTCAATGGGAGACCTCCGGGGTATTGGTTGCGATTCAAGAACAATCCGGAGATATCGCCCGCGGAGTAGATGCCTTCGTGAAAAATAAAGACGGGGGAATAGCCAAAGAAGACTTAGAACATTTGGGTGCTGGCGACCAGGGGCTCATGTTCGGCTTGGCGTGTGACGAGACAAAAGAGCTCATGCCACTCCCAATTACCTTGGCGCACAGGCTAGCCCAGCGATTGGCATATGTGCGAAAAGCCCGTATCATAGAAGGTTTGCGACCGGACGGGAAAACACAGGTCACTGTGGAGTATGCAAAAGACAAGCCCAAGCGTGTGCATACCGTACTCATTGCCGCCCAGCACGATCCTGATATTGATTTGGAAAACCTAAAACGCAAGATTATGAAAGAGGTGATCCAAAAGACAATCCCAAAAAAGTATCTTGATAACAAAACGAAAATCCTTATCAATTCTACGGGGCGATTCGTCAAAGGTGGCCCTCAGGCTGATACCGGCCTGACGGGGCGGAAAATCATCGTTGATACCTACGGCGGCATGGGCCGACATGGCGGCGGTTGTTTCTCCGGCAAGGACCCCTCTAAGGTTGATCGCTCTGGAAGCTACATGGCACGCTATGTAGCTAAGAATCTCGTGGCAGCAGGCATAGCCAAAAAGCTTGAGGTGCAGATAGCCTACGCGATAGGAGTACCCGAACCTCTGTCCGTGCGCGTGGATGCCTTTGGTACTAGCAAAATCTCGGAAGAAGTCATTGTAGATATTATTTTGAAGGTTTTTGACCTTCGTCCTGGCATGATCATCAAACAGCTCAATCTCAGACGTCCTCTCTATCGTCAGGTTGCGGCGTACGGCCATTTTGGTCGTTCGGATTTGCAATTGCCTTGGGAGCGGACTGATAAAACCGGCGAAATAAGAAAATTTTTGCGAGTACGGAAGAATTGACCATGAAAAAGTAGCCTGGTAGACTCAAGCGAGCACTGTCAGAATTGAAGAGAATGCGAAAAAGGGGGAGTGATGAAACAATTACCATTGGCGGTATTGGCAGTTCTGCTTGCGGCACAATGCACTCATGCGGGCGATTGGGGCCTCGGAGTGTCAGCCGGACAGGCATTCATGCCCACCAGCGTCTCAGAAGCTCTCGGTCGGGCGACCCAGGTACGGGGATATTTCCTGGAGGCATTGCTGATTAAGTATCACCACGACTCTGGAGCGGCGAATTGGGGCCTGGCGGCGGGCCGGGGTGCA
>MFEO01000014.1:0-12939 GCA_001777585.1 Candidatus Doudnabacteria bacterium RIFCSPHIGHO2_01_FULL_50_11
CAAGGCTCAAGATCTTGTATGGATAGTAAACACGTGTTAGATAGTATACCAGAAATGAATGAACGAAAGTAGCTTAGCGGTGCTTGATTTGCTGATAAAGTATCTGGTACAGTATAGGTCACGTTCCCTTAGGGATTGCTTGGCCGATCGAGAGAAAAATCAAAACAATCGAGTTAACCAATCAGAAATTTTGGGCGCTTAGCTCAGTGGTAGAGCGTTCGCTTCACACGCGAAAGGCCGCAGGTCCAATCCCTGCAGCGCCCACCATATCGAGGCGGTTGCACAGCCCGTTTTGAGGCCCATTCCACCCTTGCGCCAGGGCCTGCATCGGCGTATAATAAGACCTGTCATGTCTTATTCCTTCGAAAAATCAAGTTCGGAAAGCCCCCAGCCACACGACGAATCAGGCCAAGGAGCCTGGGCGTCGGTGTGGCTTTTTGTCTGGGATTTTTTGAAAGTATTTTTACTCGCGCTGGCGATTATTATTCCGATTCGTTTCTACCTCTTCCAGCCCTTCATCGTGACCGGACTGTCGATGCAGCCGAATTTTCATGACGGCGAGTACCTGATTATTGACGAGATATCTTACCGTCTCACACAGCCTAAGCGCGGCGATGTTGCGGTGATTCGTTCTCCCGCGGATAATTCCCAATTTTTTATCAAACGGATTATAGGTTTACCCGGCGAGACGGTGGAGATTTCCGGCGGCAAGGTCGTTATCATCAATACCGAGCATCCAAGAGGGACAATTCTCACAGAAGATTATATTCCGTCCGCGGCCGCCACGTTCGGCAGCCTCAAGATCCAGCTTTCTACTGACCAGTTCTACGTATTGGGGGATAACCGCCTTGCCAGTTCAGATTCCCGCTCTTTTGGGCCAATCAACCGGTCGAAGATCATCGGCCGAGTACTTCTACGGGCGTTCCCACTCAATAAATTTGCGACGTTTTCAGCCCCCAACTACGCTTACTAGAATAGTCGCTAGCAAGGAAGATATTAAGCACTTAGTGAAATACTCGAATGACGCGCATAAAAAAAACTCTTGAACAGCCAACGCCAGTCCAGACGTCTAATATCCAGCTTCCGACCGGCGATCTCGTGCCAGGGGAGGTTGCGCCTGGAAAGAAAATTCTTCCGAAATTGCACCGGATTGCACAAATATTTGGATATGATCGCGTCGAGCCGAGCCCTATAGAAGCACTTGATTCATTCGGTCAACACGAGGAACTTCTCGCGCTTTCTCCGGACAAGTACGTCAGGCTTGATTCCCCGCACGGCAAACGAGTAGGCTTGCGGCCGCAGAATTTCTTGGGCGTATTGCGCGCATATACTACACACCACGTTTCCGAGCGGGAACGGATGACGAAATGGTATTATATAGAGCCCGCGTTTGCTCAGGACAAGACCGCCCTCACTCATTTGTACGAATTCGGATTAGTTAATTTCGGCGAGGCATCTTCTGTGTCTGATGCTCACATGATTATGACCTTGCGTCATCTGTTGCAAGAATTCGCAATTCCAGGCATCGTCTTTGAGATCAACAGCAAGGGCTGCGAAAGCTGCGGGCCGTATTATGAAGAGGTTTTGTCCCGATTTTTGCAGGAGAATAAATTTGATCTATGCCAAGATTGCCAGCAGCTTATTCGGGGCGACTCTAAGATATCCGAAATTGTCAGTCACAATCTCTTAAGCGTGCTTTCTTGTGCGCGTGAGGAGTGTCAGACTGTGACAGTCGGAGCACCTCAGATCATTGATTATCTCGACGCGGCCTGTAATAAGCAGCTTACGGCACTTTTAGAGACACTTGACGAGCTCGAGGTCAACTATCAGCTGAACCCCCGTTTGTTCGGAAGCCCGCGGCATTCCCACACCCTGTTTAAGATCAAAATTCAGCCGAGTATTGCGGGCGAAGCCGAGATCGATCTTGGTACAGGAGGGCGGGTGACCCGGTTCGTCGGTAAGATCGCAGGCCAGCCCATCCACACCCTGCATTATTCCTTGCCCTTACAGGCATTGTACGAACTGATCGCCCAGCACGGGGCGGAGCAAAAGTATGATCATACCGCCGACGTATTTTTGATTAACCTGGGAGACCTTGCCGCCAAGAAAAGCCTACGTCTCTTTCAGGAACTTCTGCGCAATGATATATCAGTAGCGGAACATTTCGGCGAGAACGGAATTAAGAATCAGTTCAAACTCGCTGAGAAGCGCGGTTGTCTCCTCGCCCTGCTCATCGGGCAGAAAGAAGCGCTGGAAGGCAATGTTATTTTGCGAGATGTCAGGTCGGGTATTCAGGAAGTGTTCGCCTCCGATCGAATCTTAGAAGAAGTGCGGAAGCGGCTGCAAGATTGAAATAGTTCATAGCTGGTAGTTTGTATATAGTAGTTCAAAGCATAATCCCCAAATTGCTAGGGGATTATATTATTTAGAGAGGTTTCTAGCTGCAAAAAAAAGCCGCAGAATGGCATTTGCTATCGCTGCGGCTGATTGATAATGAAGGCCGAACGAGATTCGTTCAGAGGGAAAGCCTCGCGGAATTTGATGCGGTCTGCACGCGGAGGAACGACAGAAACAGATTCAGGTTGTTGTCTCCGACGACGTGATCGCCGAAGACGTATATTTCTCGAGTCTTGCGCTCGGGGCGATCTATCACGTGATAGGCAACCACGAGCTTATCAAGTTTTTGACCTCCTGGCGCCACAGCGCTCATTTGGACTCGCCCATGACCTCGTTTGGCAATGGCTAGCACATTGTACAACGTCACCCCTATCTTGGTCGGCGGCTGGCTGAGGATTTTTTCGTTCCAGTGGCGAGCGACCTCCTCTATATTTCGTATCTCCCGGCGAATCTCAAGCCATTCCTTGCGTTTCACTTCATCAATTTTAAGATCGACATGCCAGCCTTTTTGTTCAAGTCTGGCAGCTTCCGAGCCTCGAACGAGCCCCGCATCACCTTCAAGCGGGTACTTCATCGATCTCATTCGCAATGTCATCATTCAAGCCTCCTTCGTCCGCCAAGGCGGGTATACCAACACTTAGCAGTTGGCAGCCAAATTGATCCATTCATGGATCTGGATAATTAAATCACAATTTTGTGATTTTGTCAATATTGTGAAACACCACATTGACCATGAAGCAAAAAATTGTTATATTACGTAAGACTTAAGCACTAAATATTTGAAAGGCAGGTGACCTCATAAGTGGTCGAAGTTAAACGGAAGGACGGCGAGTCATACGAAAGCCTCTTGCGCCGCTTCAGCCGCAAGGTGCAGCAGAGCGGTGTTTTGATTCGCGCGCGGCGGAATAGATTCTACGATCCGCCTAAATCCCGCATGATGCTAAGAGTGAAAGCGCTCAAGCGAAACGAGCTTCGCGAAGAGCGGGAAGAGCAGAAGAAGCTCGGCAAACTCAGTTTCCAGACCTTCGGCGCTCCCCGCAGTTTCGGCGGCCGCCGATAAACAGGCGTCATTTATTCTTTCCCTGTGGCACTAAGCAAGCTCTATCTCAAATTAGACGAGGACATCAAGTCCGCGATGAGGCGCAAGGACGAGTTTGTGCTCAAGGTGCTTCGGTTTCTGAAATCAAATATTGATTCAGTCGCCAAAGACAAGCTGAAAGAATTATCCGAAGAAGAAGTGGTTGCCGTCTTGCGCAAGCGCATCAAGCAGTCCGAAGACGCCAAAGAGAAATATGCGCAAGGCGGGCGCGCCGACCTTGCTGATAGTGAGGCGCGCGAAATGGATCTTATCAATACCTATCTTCCCACCCAGATGTCCCAAGATGAACTGGCCAGGATTGCCACAAGTGTGGCATCACAGCTTGGCGCTCGGTCGATGAAGGATTTCGGACGCGTCATGGGCCGAGTGGTTGGTGAGGTCGCGGGCCGCGCGGATGGCAAGAGCATCAAAGCAGCTGTCGAAGCTGTCCTGCAGCCCCCGGCGCGATAAAATCATGTACTAGCAGTTAATAATATTAAAAAATAGCTTAAACAAAAATATGTTGATGCAAAAAATCTATCCCGATCGGTGGTTTATCTGGACACTTGTCTTCCTATTTGTATCGGGCTTGGGGCTCGTGGCCTATATGCAATGGGCCAATCTCGATATTGCCACACTCATCTCACTCATGTTTGCGCAGGTCTAATTATCCCGAAAGATAAGGTCGTATCTTCTATGGCGAAAGAGCAAATCATCGTCGGCTTGGATGTCGGCACCAGCATGATCCGTGTGGTGGTAGGGAAAGCGTCTTCTGACGCCCCCGGGCCGAGTGTAATCGGAATAGGTGAGGCACCCGCCGCCGGTATCAGGAAGGGTATCATCGTGGATGTCGAAGAGGCGGTTTCCTCCATCTCCCAAGCCCTTGAGCGCGCGGAGCGGATGACTGGGATCCAGGTTGACCACGCGGTAGTTTCAGTCGGTGGCGCCCATGTAGCAGCAGTTGAGTCGCACGGGGTGATCGCGGTGTCGCGCGCGGACGGAGAGATCAGTGAGGCGGATATAGTCCGGGTTGTCGATGCGTCCCAAGCTATCTCCATCCCTCCGAATCGAGAAATCCTGCATGTCATTCCCAAAACCTTCACCGTAGACGGTCAGATGGGTATTAAGGACCCGCTCGGGATGACTGGGATACGTTTAGAGGTGGATAGCCAGATCATCCAAGCTTCCGTACCGTTTATAAAAAATTTGACTAAATGTATTTTGCGAGTGGGGCTTGAGATCGACGACTTGGTCTTGGGGCCCCTCGCCGCCGCTCAGGCAGTTCTGACGAAGCGGCAAAAAGAGCTGGGCTGCGCACTCATCGACATCGGAGGCGGCACGACCGGAGTGATTGTATTCGAAGAGGGCGAGCTTTTGCACACCACGATCCTCCCGATCGGTTCATCTCACATCACTAATGATTTGGCCATTGGGCTCCGGACCACAATTGACACCGCCGAAACGGTAAAGCTAGAATATGGTATTGCGGAACGTTCGAAGGCCAAGAAAGACGAGCAGATTGACCTGCACACCCTCGACCGATCCGAGGACAATCGAGTGAGCCGGCAGTTGGTAGGGGAAATCATTCAGGCCAGACTCGAGGAGATATTCAGCCTCGTCAACAAAGAATTGAAGGCGATCGGCCGCGACGGCCAGCTTCCAGCCGGTGCGGTGCTGACCGGAGGTGGCGCTCAGTTACCTGGAATTGTCGACCTGGCTAAGAAAGAACTTCGCTTGCCCGTGCAGATTGGCATCTCACAGAACATTAGCACCGTGATCGACCGCCTGGATGAGCCGAGTTTCTGCACCGCCGTAGGATTGGTGCTGTGGGGCATTGAGTATGCCCGGCCATCCTCTCACGTATTTAAAAAATTGACTAGCTCACTGCCAATTCCCAAGGAATTGACCAATAAGATTCGGAGTTGGTTCAAATCATTCTTGCCTTAGTTTTAAAACATTATTTCAGCCCGTATGCGTATTTCTCCCAAAATCGAAACATTTGCCCGAATACGGGTAGTTGGCGTTGGGGGTTCCGGCCACAACGCGATTCACCGGATGATGGAAGTTGGGATCGATAAGGTCGAATTTATAGCCGTGAACACCGATGCGCAAGCGCTCCTGCACTCAACCGCGGATCGCAAGGTGCATATTGGCCGGAAAACCACCGGCGGACTGGGCGCGGGCATGAACCCAGAAATCGGAAGAGCTTCGGCTGAGGAGAATAAGGAAGAGATTATGGAGGCCATCAAAAATTCCGACATGCTGTTCATCACCTGCGGCTTAGGTGGCGGCACCGGTACGGGCGCGGCACCAGTCGTGGCGGAGCTTGCCAAGAAGATGGGTATTCTTACTGTCGCGGTGGTGACACGGCCGTTCAGCTTCGAGGGCGCGAAGCGCCGGGAGATCGCCGAACGAGGCCACGAGGAACTGAAGGCGCATGTAGATACGATCATCACGATCCCCAATGACCGCGTGTTACAGATCATCGACAAGAAGACCCCGCTCTTGGAGGCGTTCAAGACCGTCGACGATGTGCTGCGTCAAGGGGTGGCCGGCATTGCGGAACTCGTGACCATTCCTGGATTGGTAAATGTCGATTTTGCCGACGTGCGGACGATCATGCAGAATGCCGGCTCAGCCCTCATGGGCATCGGCCGGGCCACGGGTGATAACCGCGCCGTGGACGCCGCCAAGATGGCGATAGGCAGCCCGCTCCTTGAAATGTCTATCGATGGCGCGAAGGGCGTGCTCTTCAATATTTCTGGCGGCAAATCCTTGTCCATGCACGAAGTTGATGAAGCCGCGCGTTTCGTGACCAAGTCGGTGGATCCTGAAGCGAAAATCATCTTCGGAGCTGTGATCGATGAGGATATGGAAGATGAGGTAAAGATTACAGTCGTTGCCACGGGATTCGATGATATGGCGCGAAGGCGAGTGGCAGAACCCATGGTTATACAGTCGCCCGCAGCCCCCACGTCTGCTTCCAGCCGCATGGATGAAGAGCCTATGCCAGAGCGAGAAACCTCCTCTAAAGTTCGGAGGCCCATGTTTTCCACAAAGCCCCTGGAGGCAGACGTCTCCAGCGGTGATCAGGATGAGCTTGATATCCCGGCATTTATTAGGAAGAAGATGAAATAAGGCTGAATTTGGGCCGTGATGCTTTTTTGACTTTTCACTCTAAGCGATTTTCCGTTACTCCAGCGGATTTTTTTTATTTTTCCGGACCAAGATGTGGATATTTTTTTGAATTTTTTCTGAAAAGCCCTAAAACAGGCAAAATCGCCGGTCTTGACCGAAACTAGATATAGTGCTAAGATAGTATATAGGAACACTATATATAGTGTTAACCCGCACGGTTGCTCCTTATCAAACCGAGAAATCAAAACAAAAAGACAATTGTTGTATCGCAAGGGACAGAAGTGATATGATACGACAAGATAGGAGGGTCACAAGCGGTTATTTGAACCAGCACGCAGGACCGCTTATTATTATGGTCTTAAAAACCACACCTGAACTCACGCATTTGACCTAGGTCTGGAACTCTCGTCAAATGCCGCACGCTCACTGCCAACTTTTTTTTCATGCAATGCCCCAAATGTCTCAACAACGATACCAAGGTTCTTGATTCTCGGGTCGCGACCGATGGATATGCCATCAGAAGGCGTCGGGAGTGTGCCAAATGTAAATTCCGCTTCTCCACACTTGAGCAAATGGAAATTCTCGATCTTATAGTGGTGAAGCGCAATGGCGAGCGCCAGCCGTACTCGAAGGAAAAACTCGTTGCCGGGCTCAAGCGGGCGCTGGAAAAGCGACCAATCACCCAAGATGCCTTCAAGAAGCTGGTTGCCGCCATCGAGCAGGAGATCTCCAATTCTACCTCAGACACGGAGATCACCTCGGCCCAGATCGGCGATGTAGTCATGAAGCAACTCAAGAAGATGGACCAAGTCGCCTATATCCGCTTTGCTTCCGTCTACCGCCAATTCAGCGATGTGGAAGAATTCAAGAAAGAATTGCGCAAACTCTGATTATCATAGTTTCTGCATTAATAAGCTCATTCGCAGCGGCCCCGCCGTGAAATAAAATAAAATATGAAGTCCACGCCCGAACAGATCTACGCCCACAAATTTCTTACCGCAGAAGAAGAAATCCGTATTAACAGTTCATTTACGGACAATGCGTTGAAGATGATGAGAAAACGTTATCTGCAGCTGTTGCCCACCGGGGAACAGGAGAGTCCGGCGCAGATGCTGCATCGCATCGCGCACGCGCTCGCTGAAGTGGACTACAATTATGGCGCAAGCACTATTCAGGTCGAAGAGACCGAGCGGAAATTTCTGGAAGTCTTAGCCTCTCACGAATACACGCCCGCCGGCCGGACGATCACCAATGCCGGCGCGCCCACACCCGTAGTTGCCAACTGTATCGTGCTGCCTATTCAGGATAGTATGACTAGTATTTTCAAGACGCTCAAGGACGCCGCGCTCTTGCAGAAAGCCGGATCGGGCCTGGGTTTTGCTTTCTCCCACCTGCGGCCTGCCGGCTCTTACGTTTTCAAGTCCCAGGGCATGGCCTCCGGCCCGGTATCCTTCCTGCATGTATACAACGAAGCCTTCGGCGTGATCAAGCAGCAGGGCCGGCACGGGGCCAACATGGCCATCCTCAATGTCGAGCACCCGGATATTCTCGACTTCATCCACTGCAAGAAAGTCGAAGGGAGCATACGTAATTTCAATATTTCAGTCGGCGTCACCGATCGTTTCATGCGGGCTGTGACCGAGCACCCCAATGAAGCATGGGAGCCGGCCTTCGACGGCAAGCATATGCCGCTGCGGCGAATCACCCGCGACCGCTCCGGGGTGATACTCAATATAGAAGAGATTACCATGACCGCCCAGCAGCTCTTCGACGAGATCGTTCACGGCGCATGGCACAACGGCGAGCCGGGCGTCGTCTTCTTAGACTCGGTCAATAAGACCAACCCGATGATTGCGATGCAGGAGATTGACGCCTGCAATCCCTGCGGCGAGCAATTCCTGCCCTGGTATGACGTGTGCAATCTCTCCTCCATCAATCTGGCCAAACTCGTACAAAACGGCCGTGTAGACCATGAGCGCCTGCGCTATGTCACGCGGGTGGCTGCGCACATGTCGGACAATGTCATCGACATCTACGAATATCCGGTGCAGGAAGTGCAGGACATGTCCCGGAACAATCGTCGGATTGGACTGGGCATCATGGGTTTTGCCGACATGCTCTACCAGATGAACACTCGTTATGATAGTGAGGCGGGTTACGCCGTAGCCGAGTCAGTGATGAGTACCATCCAGGACGAAGCGCACAAGGTCAGCCGAGAATTTGCCATAACGCGCGGCGTGTTTCCGAATTGGGACAAGTCCACTTACGCCAAAACCGGAATCAAGATGCGCAATACCATGCTGACCACCGTTGCTCCCACCGGCTCGATCTCCATGTTTCTCAATACCTCTTCAGGCGTGGAGCCGAATTTTGCCCTGTCTTTCACCAAACAGGACAAGGACGGCTGGAAATATTACTACACCAATCAATATTTTGAGAAAGCATTGAAAGATCGCGGGTTGTACTCTGACAAGCTTATGGATCAGATTGTTGCCGAAGGCTCAGTGAAGAATATCGCTTTGCCGCAAGATCTCAAAGATACGTTCGTAGTCTCGATGGACATTGCAGCCGAAGCGCATATCAAGATGCAAGCCGCGTTCCAGCGCCACGTGGACAATGCGATCTCCAAGACAATCAATTTTCCCTTCGAAGCAACAGAAGAAGACGTGCGTCAAGGCTACATCATGGCCTGGAAGCTGGGCTGCAAGGGCTGCACGGTCTACCGCGACGGCAGCAGGCAGGTGCAAGTACTCAATCTTAATAAGAACGTGAAGGACAAGTCAGAAGTTCCGCTGACGGCCCAACTGGACGGTGACGGCTCGCTTGCCGAGACCGCCGCAACAATTGAGCAGACAGTTGAGGCGGCTACGCTGCCGAATCCCGTCGTCGCCCAATCCGCCCCGACACCTGCGATAACCGATGCCTCAGGCTATGGCATCATCACCCCTCGTGAGCGGCCTCAGATACTGGAAGGCAAGACGTATCAAGTGAAGACCGCATATGGCAATCTCTATATTACGGTCAACGACACGCCGGGTGACGGGCCATTTGAGGTCTTCTCCCAGCTTGGCAAGGCAGGAGGATTCTTCCACAGCCAAGTGGAAGCCATCTGCCGGCTCATTTCCCTCAATCTTCGGGCGGGCGTGAAAGTTGAGGAAGTCATCAATCAGCTCAAAGGCATTCGCGGCCCCGATCCAATGTGGAACCAGGGCAAGCCTATGCTCTCAATCGCCGACGCGATCGCCCAGACGCTGGAACGTCATCTGGAAGGCAAGAGCAAGCAAACAAAACTGGAATTCCCCACCAAGACTGAAGCGATTGAAGCGACTCAGTCGCCCACAATGCAGAAAGTTGAGATTGAAGAAGTCATCTTGACCCCCGGCCCGGGCGCTGATCTGCACCCGACCAAGCCTGCGACCTCGATTGCGAATATCGGCACTGCCCCAGCCTGCCCGGACTGCGGCAATATGCTTAATATGGCGGAAGGCTGCATGACCTGCAACAATTGCGGCTTCTCCAAGTGCGGGTAATTGATCTTGAAGACTGATAGCTGGTAGCGCAAAGAAAAATAAAAGGGCCAGCTCGGCCCTTTTGAAAATCAAAAGCCGGGTGATGAAGCCCACTGATTTTGGTGGGATTCATTCTCCCCGACCTTCCACCTCAAATATACACTCCGCAAAGTTCCTTACAAGAATTTTCTTGTAGATAACCTGATGCAGCCTAAATATGGCTTGTTTTAAGTTAAAATGAATGAATCGCAAGGGTCTGGTAATTATTTACATCGGCGACGGGAAGGGGAAGACTTCTGCGGCAGTAGGTCTGGCAGTCCGTGCGGCAGGGGCGGGCAAAAGAGTTTTGTTTGCCCAGTTCGTCAAAGCGGCGAAAGTTCGTGAATCAGGCGAGTGGCCACTATCGAGTGAAATTAAAACCTTGCAATCTCTTAAGGGTATTACAGTTAAGGTTCTGGGCCGCGGATTCGTCGGCATATTGGGAGATAAGAAGAAACACGCAATCCACACAGCTGCAGCCCGAGCCGGACTGCGCTGGCTGACCCGGCAAATCAAACCCAGACGTTACGACGTGATCATTGCCGACGAATTGATTTCCGCGATTGAATTGAAGCTTGTAAATATTGCCGAGGTGAAACGTCTGTTTCGGATGAGCAAGGATTTCGACGCCCTTGCCCTGACGGGCCATACGAAATATAATGAGTTGCTGCGGGGTGCCGACTTAGTGACCGAGATGAAGATGATCAAGCACCCATATTATCAAGGTCTCATCGCCCAGCGGGGCATAGATTTTTAAGGAAATTTCAATTTTTAAAAAATAAACTCCAATGATCAAACGAATCAAAATCCTAAGTTCTTTATTGGTGGTTGCCGTATTAGTCCTAGGGTATAGCATTTTCTCTCAGAGGGCCCAATCCCCGGTTCAACCGGTGACCTCAGGCCAAGAGCAAACAATCGCGCCGCCTCAAGTCAAAGGACAGCAGTCGTTCTTCTATGCCGGCATCAAGGGTGAGACAGCGATGAGCCTGCTCAAGCTCTATCACAAAGTTGAGACCAAGGACTTCGGCGATCTGGGCGAGATGGTCGTCGCCATCGACGGCATCAAGCCCGCGGCAGACGAATTCTGGGCCTTCTATGTCAACGGAAAATCTTCGACTATTGGAGCGTCATCCTACAAGACAAAAGACAATGACCAGATCGAATGGCGGCTGGAGACGATAACAGAATAGCCGGCATGAAGAAGAACGCGCTTGTTTGCCTTTTTTTGCTCGCCGCAGCCGTGGCCACGCGTCTTTTCCCGCATTCGTGGAATTTCGCCCCGGTGACGGCAGTGGCGATTGTCGCCGCCGTCTATCTGCCGCTCCGCATGGCCATAGCACTGCCGCTTGCCATCCGGTTCGTATCTGACGTGTTTCTGGGATTTTTTGGGTTGAAGCTCATGATCGCGGTTTACCTGGCCCACCTATTTGGCGTTCTGGCCGGGCTGTGGGTCAAGCGGAATAAATCTTCGTATCGGGTGCTCGCGGCTCCCGCCGCCTCCGCGATAGTATTTTTCTTGGTCACCAATTTTGCTTTCTTATATCCTCCTTCGGCCTACACACACAATCTTTCAGGTGTAATCAGCGCTTACATCAATGGCTTGCCTTTTTTGCGCGGAACGTTGCTTGGTGATATTGTTTATACGGTGGCATTGATTTATGGCTATCAGGCGATACTTTATTTTCAAAAAAATTATAAACTGGCAGAAATCAAAAAAATATGAGATCCGCCGAAACATCAATCGAAGAACATGAAGTAGAAAACGAAAAGATAATGATAGAGCAGACGGAGAAATTTCTGAAGAATTTGTCTGAACCGGGAAGGACCCGTTTAACCAGCGCTGATTATTCATTATATTTGCCTCAGCTGGAAAAGATAGTAGGCGATCTCGAAAGCAAGAGAACAGGCCTTACACCTGAAGAGGACAAGCAAAAAATCGAAGAATTAAAAAATTTAATCAAATCTGCCTTGAGCCCGGTAACAGAGGGTCATTATGAAGAACGCGCAAGCAAGGAAAAATGGTCTCATCACGGCGGAACGCTGGTGCCGATGCAAGAAAAGGTCAGGATTGCTCATGGGGATAAACCAATTCCAATGTTGGGCGATGAAGATTACGAATCGGGCAAGAAGGAGATGAAAAAAAAATCAGGCGAACTGGCAAACTCAAGTGAAGACGACATGATAGATACAAAGAGCTCGGGCTTAATATATGCTTTGAATAAAACCAGAGAAAAAATGTCTCGTACCCCACGAGGGAAGCTGTACGAGCTTCTCGTGCGCCTTGATGTCTTGACGGGAAGGCCATAAATCGCGCAAAGAAAAATAATGCAAACTTTTAAGAAACCTTCTGATCAAATAGCCGCCGCCGTAATATAGGCGGTTTTTTTATGGTATAATAAATAAGTTATGGCAGACAAAACACCACAACTTCTCAAAGGCTTTCGAGACTTCGGGCCGCAGCAGCAAACGGCTCGCTTCGACATGTTCGCCAAAATTCGCGCGGCGTTCGAGCGGTATGGTTTTGCTCCAGTGGACACGCCTGCGATAGAATACGCTTCAACACTTACCGGCAAATATGGCGCGGACGAGAAGCTCATGTATCGTTTCCGCGACCAGGGCGATAGAGACGTGGCCTTGCGCTATGATCTGACCGTGCCATTTGCGCGATATTACCTTGCCAATCGCAATGATTTGCCGAAGCCCTTCAAGCGCTATCAGATCGCTCCAGTGTGGCGGGCGGACAATCCGCAGAAGGGACGATACCGGGAATTCTGGCAG
>MFEO01000014.1:12983-15150 GCA_001777585.1 Candidatus Doudnabacteria bacterium RIFCSPHIGHO2_01_FULL_50_11
GTCGGAGACATTACGATCCGGATCAACAATCGCAAGATTCTCGACGGCCTATTTAGCATCGTCCGTGTCCTGCCCGCGCAGGCCGCGCCAGCGATGCGACTGATCGACAAATTGGACAAGGGAGATGCCAAGAAAACTGAATCAGAAATGGAAACTTTGGGTATACCCGCAAAGCAACTTTTCAAGTATTTGAATATGCCGGTCAAGGACGCTAAGAACCTGCAGTCCGCATTTGGCAAGCTGGTGCTTGAGAATAAGGCGCTCGCAGACGGCGTGGGCGAACTTGCTACAGTCTTGAAGTTACTGGAGAAGCTGGGTGTCCCTAATGCGGTGATCGACCTCAAACTGGTGCGTGGCCTGGATTACTATACAGGTATGATTTGCGAGATTCTGCTTACCAAACTTCCTGCGCTCGGCAGCGTCGGGGGAGGGGGGCGGTATGATAATCTTATTGGCGCTATGTCGGGCGGGAAGACAAATGTCCCGGCCGTCGGCATGTCTATCGGTATCGACAGGCTGATTGCAGGACTGGAAGACCTCAAGGTTATAAAATACGATTTGCGCTTTGAGGCGATCGTTTTCAATCTCGACGCCTCGCTCTCCGGCGTTTATTCCGACATTGCGCGCGAGCTTCGGGCCTCGGGTATCGGCTGCGACCTGTATTACCAGGCCGACCCCATGGATAAACAATTCAAATACGCCGAGAAGAAAAATATCATCCTAGGTATTTTCGTGGGCGAGGACGAGATCAAGAAAGGGACGGTCACTCTCAAGAATCTAAAGACCCGCGCGCAGTGGACGGTGAAAGCTGAGAAGCTGGCCGGGGAAGTGGAGAAGGCGCTGAAATAAAAAAATCGACGCAGGAACGTCGAAGTTACTCACCATACGAGTCGTAGCCGAAGATAGTGGCTCTGTTAGGATCCTTGGCAAAAAGGATCGCTATGTTGAATACTGTCTTACACTTCGAGCACTGGACATGCTCTTTGAGCGTATAGGAGACTGCGGAAGTAGTCCGGGTGTCCCATCTGAACTTTTCCGATCCGTCAAACAATGGATGCAGGTATGTCTCCTGCATCAGTATGACGGGAATCAGATCATCCGGACAGCCGAAGTGATAGCACCTCAGTTTGGCTCTGACCCCTGCTTTATGCTGGGTGAGTTTCCTAATCTCTGCCAGACACGGGGGTAAGGTCTGCTGTTGAATGGGCACGTGTCCTCCTTTGCGGGGGGTAGAATAGCATAATGAGAGCTTTAGTGAAATAAAAATTCCTCGCCAGATGGCGGGAATATTACCTCGCAACGGGGGGTTTGTACGAAAGAATAGCGTTCTTCAGAAGCCTTCTTATTCCCACCAGACGTCTGCTGATGATCCAAAGCTGAAAGACGATCAATACTCCTATTCCCAGCACCACCAGTCTGAAGGTTGCAGCATCAAGATAAAGTCTCTGCCAGTCCATATTATCCTCCTGACCTGGGAGCATATGTCTTTTACTAGCCCCAGTCAAGCCATTTGAGCTTGGGCTTATTTCTGTTAGACTAGAGGGTCTTTATTTTTCCACCATGTCTGTAAGCAGTCTCCATCGTTCGCAAATCTTCCAGCTGGCCCTTGGCGCAGTTCTCTCAGGGCTTGCGATAGGGATTCTTCTAAACCCCGGATTAATCAAGATTGTGTCACTGGCCATAGCGTGCCTAGGGGTGATGATTCTTTCTTTGGGGTGGCAAAGAAAGGCAGCCCTTGTCATAGCGTTGCTGCTTATTGGAGTAAGCCTTGGCTTGTGGCGCGGGGCCGTAAAGCATGAGACCGGACAGCATTCGGTCATGGCCTCATACAACGACCAAGCCGCTATCTCCTGGCAGGGCGTTATCGTAGAAGAGCCGGACATCCGCGACACGAAGACCCATTATACTGTCGCAGCTACGACAGTCGAAGGCCGCGAGCTCCGTGGCAAGGCAGGTCGGGTACTAGTCACCCTCGGGCGGTATCCTCAATATCACTACGGCGATCTGTTGGAATTTAAGGGGAAGATTGAAACTCCATTTGAAACAGAAGATTTCTCCTATCGCAACTATCTGGCGAAAGACGGGATATACTCTGTTGCCCAATATCCTCGCACGGAGATAATAGCGCGTGGGCAGGGCAGTAGTATCAAAGCCTGGCTGCTGGCAG
>MFEO01000014.1:15157-15709 GCA_001777585.1 Candidatus Doudnabacteria bacterium RIFCSPHIGHO2_01_FULL_50_11
TCTCTGCTCTTAGGATTGCTCTTGGGGCTCAAACGTTCCTTACCAGCTGATCTGGTTGATCAATTGAAAGCTACCGGGCTTACCCATATAGTGGCGATTTCGGGCTTTAATATTTCCATTATCACTCGTATCCTAGGCGAAGCATTCCGGCGCTGGTTCGGCCGATTGCCCGCATTCGCCCTTACTTTTCTCGGACTGATCGCGTTTGTGATTATTACGGGCGCCACCGCATCGGTGATTCGCGCGGCAGTCATGGGTATTGTCGTACTCTTGGCTATGAACATCGGCCGTCTCTCGGGCATGGGTGGAGCCCTCCTCCTCGCCGCCTCCGGTATGGCCTGGATGTCGCCCATGATATTGTTTTTTGATCTTGGATTCCAACTGTCGTTTCTGGCGACACTTGGCCTTATCTTTTTTTCTGAATTCTTTGAAACACTCTTACACTCTGTTCCTGATTTTCTGGAACTTAGGACGACTCTCGCGGCAACGCTCTCAGCCCAGCTCTTCGTCTGGCCAATCCTCATCTATAATTTCGATCAACTCTCAATCATC
>MFEO01000015.1:0-1103 GCA_001777585.1 Candidatus Doudnabacteria bacterium RIFCSPHIGHO2_01_FULL_50_11
AACGGAGTTGGCGCGCCGCAGAATCGAGTTGATATTCTTTAATTTCTGTCTTTATGCTATCATAAAGACAACACTTAATCAAAAACATATGGAACAAAATTTTGATCCTAATTCGCAACCAAATTTGCCACAAACGCCAGGTAAATTTCCAACTTGGGCAGTTGTTGTTTCGTCGGTAGTCATTACCGCTTTGGTTGTCGGATTAGCAACATATTTCTTTACAAAAAACAACCAACAGGTTGCCAATGTCACACCTACTCCAACACCAACGGAAAATCCAATAACTCCGACAAACACTCCCGAACCAACAACCAATCAACCTGTGGTTGTAAAAAGCGACTCCTACACTTATGGGAGCAAAATTTTGTCCTATGCAAAAAATCCACAACTGCAATATAGCGATCAATATGTAACGGTATATTTTTCAGATGGCGGAGCCAAGACAGAAATTATCCACCAAGTTCCTATAGATATTGCTGGTGGTGGAATGCCAGAATTCAAAAAGACTTCAAAACCAAACATCGCTTTGCTAACAACCAGTTTTGGAGATTTAGGAGCTTTCTTTAGCAGATATTATTATATTGATGTTCTGACAAAAAAAGTTGTACAAGTTAATAGTACTAATGGGCCGACACTGGAAATTACTGACGCAAATAATTCAGTATCAAAAATACAATTATCAATTACGGATAATTGTGGAACAGGTGAGAACAGAAAATCAGGAGTTGCGGCAACACTTAAAGACCTTACCTTAAATAGTAAATTACAAAATGTTATTTCTCAACCGCGAACACTTACCTGCACAGGGCCAATAGAGTTAGGTCCTGCTTATTCACCAGACCCAACATTTAATTTTGTGGGGATAAGTAGTGATTTATCAAAAGTATTTTTCTCTCTTGAGGGCGATAGTTATACAAACGGCAGTAATACCGTATTGTGGAAAAATAATTTTTCCTTTGATTTAACGAGTAAGGTTATTAAGGAAGAAAATCCGGCAAACATTTTGTAATTTACTGAAAAAATATTTAGAGTTGGGTTAAGCAACTCTTGCGGACGGATTCGGAGATAAAAATCCGTCGGTGTGCTTAACCCACATCGGCGGA
>MFEO01000015.1:1148-2668 GCA_001777585.1 Candidatus Doudnabacteria bacterium RIFCSPHIGHO2_01_FULL_50_11
TAAAAATCCGTCGGTGTGCTTAACCCACATCGGCGGATTTTTATCTTATATGGGAATCATTAAAAGAAATTCGGGTTTGAGTTCTGCGGCGCATTTTGCGAAGCAAAAAACTTATAATTATTTTTGCTTCTGCAAAATACGAAATCCGGCGGCGGCGAAGGCGAGGCGGGCGGAAGGGGGGTGTGGGGGGAATTCCGCCGCGCCCGAGCTTCAGAATTCAGCATTTGGATTTTTTTCGAAAAAAGTTCGAACTTCATTCAAAAACGACCGTTGTGGACGGGTACGGGAGACGAGCAAAGAGGAATTCACCCCTGCCTACTAGCAGGCAGGCCTACCGCCAGTATAGCTTGTCTAAGGAAGTTTTTTGAACCCATGAATAAGTATTTCAGTTTCAATTCTCTTGCCCAAGCCGGGCTTATTATTTTGACTCTCTCGGGGTTTCTTCTTACATCTCTGAAGCTCCCACAGTACGGCTTGATCGTGGGTTTATTCTCCCAAGTGTTTTGGCTGTATAGTTCATACAAGGCGTGGAAAGAAGCGAATCAAGTCGGGATATTTGTAACTACAATCTTCATCACCCTGATTCTGATATTTGGAGTGATTAACTACTGGCTGCTTTCTTAAAAAAGGCAACCCGCACAAGAATTTTTTGTCTCATATCAAGCTTATTACCATCAATGTAGAGCGCGACAAACACTGGGATAGGATTATCCCATTTCTTGAGCATGAGCAGGCCGATGTTGTATGTATGCAGGAATTATTTGAGAGGGATTTGGCCATGCTTTCCAGGCATTTTGGCTACCAGTCAGTATATATCCCGATTACCAAGCACGGTGACAGTAAGAGCGTTACTTCCGAGGGGCCATCGCTTCTCACTACTCTGCCGCTTACCAATATTCATCGTGAATACTACTATAAAACCGGGGGCAGTCTCCAGATAGAGAACAACGACTCAGTGGAGGCTTTACGGAAAACCATTCATCAGGGAGTGGTGTGGGGGACCGTGGAGAAAGACGGTATTCAATACACGATTGCCAGCACCCATTTCACCTGGTCGCCAGAGGGCCAACCAAATAGCTATCAAGAACAGGATGCCCAGGCGCTTCTCAAAATCCTAGACCGTGTAGATGAGCTCGTGCTATGTGGTGACTTCAATGCCCCCCGGGGCTATAATCACATTTACGATAAATTGTGCAAGCGCTTCAAAGACAATATTCCCGAAACTTTGAAGACTACTCTTGATGTTGATTTGCACTATGCCCGCCGTGACCTCGTCCAAAAACCCAGAATCTCCAAATATGTGGTAGACTATGTTTTCTCCACGCCGGCATATTCTGTGCGGAATGTCCATACTCAGTTTGGCGTAAGCGATCATTGCGCAATAGTCTGCGAGGTAGAGGCCACCAATCCTATCGGTGTAATTGATGAGTAGTTTCTTGACTTGACCACTGCCTGGCCGGGCAGTATCATACAGGTACTTTGAAGTACGCAAACAATTATCATTCATAAGCATTTTATGG
>MFEO01000015.1:2692-11865 GCA_001777585.1 Candidatus Doudnabacteria bacterium RIFCSPHIGHO2_01_FULL_50_11
GCGGAAGATTGTTTGGAAAATTCATGGGGGGCAGCGCTGACGAAGAAGTCCAGCAAGAAGACATTACGGAAGAGGACGATACCAACGAGGAGCAGACTGCAGGCGGAGAAATGGACGAGGAAGGCGAGGCTGTGTCCGTGAAGGCGCGTGGCCGTTCGCGCAAGCCTGCTCGGGTAGAGGTGGTGGAGGATGAAGCAGCAGGGGGCAGCGCTGACGAGCGCGAAGAATGGATCAATGAATACGAAGGTCAGTTGACGCTTGATGTATACCAGACCAAGGACAACGTGATCATCAAATCAACAATTGCCGGGGTAAAAGCGGAAGACTTGGACATCACCATTGCTAATGACATGGTGACTATCAAGGGCGACCGCAAGAAAGAAGAAGAGGTCAGGAGTGAAGACTATTTTTATCAAGAGTGTTATTGGGGATCATTTTCCCGATCGATTATTTTACCTGTAGATATTGACGTAGAGGGCGTAACCGCGGAGATTAAAGACGGCATCTTGACTGTGACGTTGCCCAAAGCGGCAAAAGCAAAGACGAAGAAAATCAAAGTACGCGGTGGTGTAGAGTAATTTGGAAAACGCAAGGAACTCATCCGTTTTCTGGCGGATGGGTTTTATTTTTTTCCTGATTTTATACAAAAGCTCTTTCCAAAAGAGTCAAAAAATGGTATTATATAAAGGCTAATCTTGTTATTTCGCCGCGGTTTTGCGCGGAACAAAAATACAATGGCAAGAAGGAGAAAGAGACGGTACTATTATAGTACAGGGCGGAGGAGTCGAAGCCGATACGACGACCGGTTCGAACCGGTCGGACTCGACCTTGCTCCAGAAACAAAACGAGGAATAGCAATCGTAGTTTTTTTGGTCGCTGGCCTGATCGCCACTCTATCTCTTCTGGATCTGGCTGGATCCCTGGGCGTCTGGACAAAGGATGCGCTCCTCAAGCTCTTTGGTCTTGCGGCATATGTCACACCCTTAATTTTTTTGGGGACGAGCTTGTCCTTATTTTTCGGAGTGAGAATTATTCCTGGCAAGTCACGGACTGATGAAGACGTACTGATTCGTACGTCCATGCTTCGTACCTATATGGGGGTGGCCCTTTTTGTCCTGTCGGTAACGGGTGTTATTCACCTACAGGCGATACATGCCTATAATATGACTGCCAAAGAATTGATATCCGAAGGACGGGGCGGGGGATACATAGGGGCATTGATGAGTTTTCCGATTTTTTCCATCATGGGCTATCCAGCCTCCATTGCGCTCTTTATTGCCTTGATACTCATTGCTTTGCTTATCGCATTTGACTTGAGTCTTCACGGTGTATTTCAGTTCCTGCGAAGATTTTTGTCCCGGGTTGCGGGAGGAGCACAAGTCGCGCCGGCTGCCATCTTACCCAAAACAGACCCGCCAATTTCCTCCCAGGACAAGGTGAAAATCAATATGATGGGGAGTTCGGGTTTCGCTGTCAGCCGCATGCAGCCAACTCAAGCCCAACCACGATCAGAGCCAGTGGGGTCTGAAGACCAAGACCAAGGGGGGATATTGGCAAATGTTGCGTCCCAGCAAGCGGCTAAGGCAGTCAAGGTTGCCTCAGTCCCAGACAAGTTTCGCAAGGGCAAGTGGAAGCTACCGCCGACAGATTTGCTCGATCCTACAACCACGAACGTTAAAAGTGGCAATATTGAGGCCAACGTGAAGATTATCAAGAAAACACTTCAGGACTTCGGGATCACGGTAGAGATGGGTGAAGTGAATGTGGGTCCTACCGTCACGCAATATACCTTTCGTCCGGCGGTCGGGGTGAAGCTGGCCAACATTATTTCCCGGGCAGACGATCTCGCGCTTGCCTTGGCGGCGCCCACAATTCGGATTGAGGCACCCATACCGGGAAAATCTTTGGTGGGTATTGAAGCCCCGAATCCTCAACCCGCGATCGTGCGCATGCGCGAACTTGTCGAGTCAGATGCTTTCCAGAAAGAAGAATCTTCTCTGGCTTTCACGCTTGGCCGGGACGTTGCCGGGCGTCCGGTCTTTGCCGACCTGGAGCGCATGCCGCACCTTTTGATCGCGGGTGCTTCCGGTATGGGCAAGTCGGTCTGTCTCAATGCGATCTTAACAAGCTTTCTGTACCGTAATTCTCCGCAAGAGCTGCAGATGATTATTATCGATCCGAAACGCGTAGATCTCACCCTTTATAGCGGCATACCTCATCTGTTATGTCCTGTGGTAACCGACCACAAGAAAGCGATTAATGCTCTTCGCTGGGCCGTGGCGCAAATGGACCTGCGCTATCAGATGCTTTCAGATTCGGGAAAAAGGAATATCCAAGAATATAATCAAAGTGCTGAGATTCCGCTTCCATTCAATGTGATTATTGTTGATGAGCTGGCTCAACTCATGAGTATTGCAAAAAGCGAAGTGGAAACCGCAATAGTCCGCCTCGCCCAAATGGCTCGGGCGGTAGGCCTGCATCTCATCTTAGCCACTCAGCGACCGTCTGTAGACGTGATCACAGGATTGATCAAAGCGAACATGACTACGCGCATTGCATTTGGGGTCGCGAGCCAGGTGGACTCGCGTACGATCCTAGATACGGCCGGAGCCGAGAGCCTTCTCGGCCGCGGTGACATGCTCTATCAGACGCCAGACTTGCCCAAACCCAAGCGCGTGCAATCACCATTTATCTCGACGAATGAATTGCATCGCATATTGAGTTTCATCCGCGATCAAGCAGGACCCATTGATTACGAAGAGGACATCCTAGAAAAGCCATCAAAAAGCAACCTTGCAGGGAGCGCCTTCGAAGACGATGAGGCAGACGAAGACCTGATTAATGCTGCGATTGAAGAGATAGGCAGATCCCGCAAAGCTTCCGCGACCTTGTTGCAGCGCCGTCTAAAAATAGGTTATGCGCGAGCATCACGCATCCTCGACATTCTCGAAGACCGCGGGCTTGTTGGTCCTGGAGAGGGAGCCAAACCCCGGGAGATTTATATCGATTCCTCACCAGGCGGCGAGATAGAATAATAGCCGCTTCAATTACCGTCCTTGACGGTAATTTTATTTTACCTGTATGCTTCTAAAATACGTTTAAATTCTCTATCAATTTCTACCACTGCACATGAAGACCAACGATTCCAAGGCCCCCCTGCATTTTGCCGTGATTCCCGACGGTAATCGCCGTTGGGCGAAAAGCCGGGGCCTGAAGCCATGGCTGGGGCATAAGTCGGCCCTTGAAAGATTTCAGGAAGTCTTTGAAACCGCTTATGACGCCGGCACCCGCTACCTTACTTTTTGGGCTGGTTCGGAAGATAATCTTCGAAAAAGAGATGCCATGGAGGTAAAATTTCTAGTTGAGTATATGGCCGATGTACTTACAAACGAAGCAAACGTACGTTCTCTAGTAGAACGCAGGACCCGAGCTCGCATCATCGGTCGCTGGCACGATATAGTTCCCAACACGCGATTGAAGGAAGCCATAGAAACCTTGGAACAGCGAACCAAAGAATTTTCAGATAGTTATCTGACTATTTTATTCGGTTATGATGGCAAGAGTGAAATGTTGGCCGCCGTAGGGAAGCTGCGTGATGATAATATTGCCGTGACCGCTGAGGCATTAAAGACCCGACTTTGGACCGGCTTCTTGCCGCCGGTAGACCTCGTATTAAGAACTGGGGGTGAGCCGCACTGGTCAGCCGGTTTTATGATGTGGTTGACCGCGGACAGCCAGTTCTTTTTCACCGACATGCTTTGGCCAGAGGTCACTCGCCAAACGATCAAAGACATTTTCGCAGACTATGCTGGTCGGGGGCGGCGGTTCGGGAAATAATTCTATGACAGAATACGTAGTACTTGTCGATGAACAAAACCAACCAACTGGAACCGCAGATAAAGCCGCGGTTCATACTGTCGACACACCGCTGCATCGGGGATTTTCGGTTTTCATTTTCAACTCGCGGGGAGAAGTGCTGCTGCAACAGCGCAGCCATAAGAAATTGACTTGGCCCCTCGCGTGGTCGAACAGCTGTTGCGGGCACCCGGCTTTGGGTGAATCCACGCCTGCCGCCGCTCGGCGCAGAATGAAAGAAGAGTTGGGTCTTGAAAATGTGGATTTGCACGAAATTTTGCCTAACTTTCGATATCGAGCGGAAAAGGATGGCATCTTAGAAAATGAATTTTGTCCTGTCATGGTCGGATTCACCGATGCGCTCGTACACCCGAATCCAAATGAAGTTGAGAGTATTGAATGGGTTGCCTTTGATTCGTTCCTGCGGCGAGTCAATGCGCACCCGGAAAGCTTGAGTCCCTGGTGCGTGGAGGAAGCGGAGTTGTTGTCGAAAAACGAAGCCTTTCTAGCATTATACGCCCGCACCTGATCATATTAGTTTTTGAGGCATCCTCGATTTATGAAGTCATTTTTGTTCCAGAAAAAAAAAGTTAAAATCGAGACGCTTGGAGAATATCTGCACGACGCGCGGTCAGCCCTCAAGTTGAGCGTGGGCCACGTACGCCGCCTAACTTCTATCCCAGAGCGGTTCTTAGAAGCGCTCGAAGGCGGAGAATACCAATCTCTGCCAGCGGATGTATATGTGAAAGGATTTCTAAAGTCACTGGCAAGCGTATATGGCGCCGATCCAAACCAACTCCTAGAACAGTATGAACGCGAGCGGGGACTGGAGCGGAGCCTCCAAAGTGACCCGCTCACACCGAGGGTGCAGGCGCCCTTATTCCCTAGCGGTCTCGTGATCACTCCCCGGGTTCTGACTCTTACGCTTGTGATTTTGGGTACTCTTGGAAGCATCGGGTATCTTGTGTGGCAGGTAAGGTCTGTAGCCGCCCCACCCAAGCTATTGGTGGATTATCCGGCCAATGATACTACAGTGAATAGTCGAAATATTCTTTTGCGGGGAAGCAGCGAGGCAGGGGCTCGGGTATTCGTGAACAGCCAAGAAGTACCCGTCGATGAATCAGGATATTTTAGAGAGGTGATCAATCTCTTAGAGGGTAGTAACAATCTCCAAGTGAAAGCGACGAACCGGTTTGGGAAGACGAATGAATTATTGCGGACAGTCATAGTTGTCATTCCTCCTGGCGAGGTAGTCAGCGGGCAAGCAACTACAACTCCAAATAATATCAAGCTCCAGATCAGAATCGGGCCAAAGGATACATGGCTTAAGGTAGTTGCTGACGGCAAAGTAAAAACAGACCAGATAGTGGCTGCAGGGCAAGTATTCGAATTTTCAGCCGACAAAGAATTGACTGTATCATGCGGCAACGCGGCATCCACGCACATTATTTATAATGGTCAGGATTTAGGGAGTCTTGGTAGTGAGGGCGAGGTTTTATCGAATATCAGGTTCACCACACCATAAGGGACGGTGTTTCAAAACGAGAACTGACGGTTATATTTCTACCAAGCATTAGCAGCATGATAAAGGCTTGACCGTCCCTTATACTGCGCTATACTGGTTCAATATGTAATTGAGAGGAGATTATTAAACAACAATTGTTGTATGGCGAAAGACAAGGCAGAAACAACAAAAACAAACGAATCCGCAGGAAAATGGAAAGCGGTTGAGTCGGCGATTGATCAGATCAAGGAGCGGTTCGGGGACGGTTCCATTATGCGGCTTGAGGATGCGAAAACAATGAATGTCGAGGCGATCCCGACCGGATCGATCTCGCTCGATTTGGCGCTCGGCATCGGCGGAGTTCCTCGGGGGAGGGTCATCGAGATTTACGGACCGGAATCTTCGGGTAAGACGACGCTCGCTATGCATATCGTCGCAGAGGTTCAGAAGATGGGCGGCTTGGCCGCATTTATCGACGCGGAACATGCTTTAGATCCTGAATATGCCCGACGGATCGGCGTTGATCTTGATGATTTGCTGATTTCCCAGCCGGATACCGGAGAGCAGGCGCTTGATATTGTTGAGACGCTTGTTCGTTCCAATGCCTTAGACATTATTGTTGTTGATTCGGTTGCGGCTCTCACTCCAAGGGCGGAGATTGAGGGTGAAATGGGCGACTCGCACATGGGGCTCCAAGCTCGCCTTATGAGCCAGGCGCTTCGGAAGCTGACAGCAATCATTTCCAAATCAAAAACAACCGTCATTTTCCTTAACCAGATTCGAATGAAAATCGGGGTGATGTTCGGCAATCCGGAGACCACCACGGGGGGCAATGCGTTGAAGTTTTACGCATCGGTCAGACTGGATATCCGTCGGAGCGCTCAGATAAAGCAGGGAGATAAGATCATTGGCAACCGCACTCGAGTAAAGGTAGTCAAGAATAAGGTGGCGCCCCCCTTCCGAGTTGCGGAATTCGACATCATGTGGAACCAGGGGATCTCCCACGAGGGCGATCTTCTCGACACCGGCGTCGCGTATCGGGTGATTAGCAAATCAGGTAATTCATATTCTTTTGGCGAAGAGAAATTGGGCGTTGGACGTGAGAATGTGAAAGCGCATCTTCGGGCCAATCCGAAGATCACTAAACAGATAGACTCGGCCATCCGCAAGGCAGTGAAAGAAGGAGTCGTGGAAGGCGAAACAAACAAAGACACTCCCGAAGGCGAGCAGGCGTAGTTTTACGAGAGCAAGTTCCCGCTAAACTAATGTGAAGTGGGAATTTTGTTATTGCGGGAGAAATTAATTATCAACTAATCAAATACTTCCTCAACAAAGTTAAGTACGGTAGAATATAAGTATGGCTAAATCTAAAATATATTGTTCCCTGGATCTTGAAGGCACGGGCTTGGATCCTAGCAAGGACGCGATGATAGAAGTTGGCGCTATACTTTTTCATTTTGGTTCCAACGGCGAGGTTGTATACGGAAAGGAATTTTCACAGCTTATTAAGCCGTCTATTCCTGTGCCTCAATTCATACAAAATCTCACTGGGATTGCCGAGAGCGATTTGAAAGATAAACCCGCCTGGGAAGAGGTCAGAGAAACATTTAAGAACTTCGTAGGCGAACACATCATCGTGGGGCAGAATGTACAGTTTGATTTGAATTTTCTTGCCTCAGCCGGACTCAGCTTTTCACAAGAGTTTATTGATACGAAAGAACTTGCTCAAGTTTTTGCGCCCCATTTGCGATATTTTAATCTTGAGTTCCTACTCAAAACCTTGGGCAAACCACTGACCTCACATCACCGCGCACTTGATGATTCCAGGTCAGCTGTTGAACTGCTAGCGCTGGTCATCCGAGAATATCATTACCTCCCAATTTCTATCCAGCAAAAAATCGCCACCCTGCTTAAGGACTCTTCTTTGGTCTGGCGTGATCTTTTCATGCCGTCGAAAAAATTCCCAGAAAGAAAAGATTCTACTCAGGTAAAAACGGACGTTACGCAGGGCACACTATTTGAACACACAGGATCATCAGACCGCCCAGCACAAACACCACCCGCCTGGTGGGACTTTATCAGGGGGACTTCAGGGACTTACTTTGTGGAGACCGGATACCAAGGATTTACTTCAACCGCCGCCCAGTCAATTGTCGCGCAAGCAAGTGATTCTACTAAGCAAACGGTGATCTGCTTAGGCGGCACGGATCAAGCATCGGATCTGGCCAAAAAAATCCCTAAATTTAGCGGAATAATCTTGCGATCTCCCGATGAGTACATATGCGGCGTACGCTTAAACGCCCTGGAGCGGGAACCGAGCAAATCGGACGCTTTAATACAGTTTTTGGCCAAAGTTTTGGTTTGGCGCTGTCAAGAAGCCATGGGAAATACCCAAGGATCCCTGCCCGTTTCTGGGGAAGAGATAGTCCTTCGCGACTCTATCTGCGGCAGATTTGACAGTTGTGGTTCACACGGAGAGAGCGAGCAGGAGTTGTGTGAGCTGTCGCAACACTTGAAAGCAGTATCCTCGGGGCGTTCTATCGTGACAAATCATGCGACTTGGCTGCGTTACGCTTCTGTTTCTCCCGCGCAAAAAATCCCCCGAGGTATTTTTTGGGGGGCAAAAAAACTGGAAGAAGCCTTACAATTTTTTGATACAAGAAATATTACACTTCGGCATGTACGATCGCTTATTCTTGCCTTGTACGATCCACAGAGTAGGCAGGGTTTGCTCAGCGGCATCCCAGCCATCAAGGAGACGAACGAGCGCGTGCTGGATAGTCTTGATTTATTTTTCGGCGCATTGACGGTGAAACTTGCGCAACGCTGGCCCAATCTCCCTCAGATACTTATAGAACAGCCGGTCAGAGAAGAAGAAATATTTTTAGATATGCGCTCCGCAGCCGAACATTTTCTTTTTTCATTCGACACCTTGTTGAAGACAATAGACGCGCAAGATATCACCCGCCATTTTGAGATTGACCGTATTGTCTCGGCCTTGCATAGAGCCAGTGACGATCTTAAGGAATTTTTTTTACAGCCTTCCAGTCTGCGAGCGTATTGGTTCGAGGGTTTTAGCGGTCGGCTCAAGCTTCGCTCCCGCCTCCGACGCCCGTTGATTTCACTCTTGGGAAAATTTGATAGCTTGGCAATTGTGGACGTATCGTTTCCTAAATCTGTTATTGCATATTGGCAGCGCGAGTATGCTTTTGACGGGATCCGCCGCGCTCCTTCACAGACCATGTCGATGGAGAATCGACTATGGTTGGCTAGCTCTTTGCCGGAAAAGGAGAGCCCGCGCGCGCGCCAGGAGACAAATGAGCTGTTTATCCGTACTGCAGGTAAATTTACCGGCAGGAGCATAGTACTGCTTAATTCTCATCGTTTACTGGAACAGTTCTATGAACATTTGCTCACAACTGACCTCAAGCCGCGTTTAATCGCACAGAAATTTACCGGACATCATTGGAAGAACCTTGAGCGCTATCAGTCCGAGGAACACGCGATCTGGCTCATGACCACCCAACATCTTCTGACAAACGCCTTCCAGCTTCCATTGGTCCGGTCGATAGTTTTTATGTCAATACCTTATGACACTCCGGGAATTTTTGACGCACTGTATGCAAAGGAAAAAATTTTTACCGAGATTATTATTCCCCGAACCATCATGCGACTCACTGCTGCTGTCGCGCAAGTGATAGTCTCATCTGCCAATCCTTCTTCTTTGGATGTTTTTGTATTTGATCCTCGTCTGATGAGCGGGTATAATTCCGCCTTGCTCCAAGCCTTAGTCGAATCGTTGCATGCAACTCCG
>MFEO01000015.1:11895-15641 GCA_001777585.1 Candidatus Doudnabacteria bacterium RIFCSPHIGHO2_01_FULL_50_11
GTATTTTGTTAAACAAAAAATTATCCACAAGGTAAAATCGAGAATTCCTTATGATTTTTATATTGACACCACTAGTCTTTTGCGCTAGAATGGGTATGTAGAAGTTTAAAAGTTCTTTGAAAAAACATCACCTCCGTCAGACGAACCCAAGACGCAAGCAAAGCGCGCTGCTCTTGAACCCAAAACTGGTCCGACACCGATGGTTTGGGGGAGAAAGAGTGGTCGGAATCAAAGTGCGACCAGTCTTTCTCCACTAGCTATTCGTCGGAGGTGAACCAGCCACCTATTCGAAAACAAAAAACAAAAAATTGTTTTGAAAAAAAACAAAAAACAACAAAAAGGTGATCTTTTCCGCTCCGCGGAGAGGTGAACCATAAGAATAGCTTGGAGCGCACCTATTAACATGAGCTGGTAAATAATAGGCCTACGGGATTCCGATGAAATGTTTCCGTTCGCCGATACTTACTTGTCCCTTGGAACCAGCGAAAGCAGTTCCGGGACATGTCTGTATCGGCGAAAAGAAGCTTAAGGAATCTCGAACAAGCCCCCGAACCGGGGAAATATTATATTCTATGTTGCCCCACAGGACGGGGGTTTTGCATTCCTAGATTTATTTTTCTAGCTCCAGTATACTAGAATGCAGTATCGTTTAATTGACTATTTTCATGAATCAGACACTGTTCGAGAACAATAAGGCCCGGTTGCTCAAAGAGAAGGAACACTTAGAGAAGCTCTTGGGTCGCGTGGCTCGCCGCCAAGCAACGACGACGAATGAAGAGTATGCTCCTAAGTTTCCTAACATCAGCGATGATATGGACGATAATGCTCTGGAGGTTGATCAGTATGATGTCAATCTCGGTGAAGAGAAGGCACTAGAGCCCAGGCTCTTAAAGGTTAACGCAGCCTTCGAAAGAATCGCATCCGGTACTTATGGTAAATGCAGCGTAGGCGGCGAGGAGATTGAAGAGGCCAGATTGGCGGCGGCTCCCGAAGCGGATACTTGCGTCAAGCACGCGCGATAACGATAGTGTTTCAATGAAGCAACTTCTGAAGATTCCTCTGACAACGGCAGTAATACTAGCCGTTGTTTTGTTTTTTTTCGAACGCGCATTGAGCAGAATTATTGTTGTCTATTTACAGACTCACACGGGTGTGTTAGAGTTTGGTAATTTCCTTGCGTTGAAGCTCTTTCGAAACGCCGACTTAGTATTTAGCATTCCGGCCCCTCGCGGATTCATCATTGGCATCTCAGTTATTATATTCCTCATTTGCACGGCTATTTTTTTTCTTGAAGTACGCCTCCCCACGCACCCCCTCATCATCGGCTACTCCCTGATCGCTGCCGGTTCAGTATCGAATCTTTTAAGCCGGGTGATGAACGGTTTCGTCTGGGACTATGTTGCAATCCGCGTTGCCTGGGAGGGGGCCTGGAATCTCGCTGATTGCTATATAATTCTTGGTATTTGTCTGTGGATATATGCCTTCATTTCCCCCAACAACAGCATTCGAACAACGTCCAAGCCATCAACTGACTAAGGTTTTTTCGGCGTCCGTAGTCGGTATTGAAGCTGAAATCGTAGAAGTCGAGGTGGATGTTTCCCCCGGCTTGCCCAACGTTATTATAGTCGGGTTGCCCGATATTGCTGTAAAAGAGGCCCGGGAACGCGTTAAATCAGCCATAAAAAACTCACATTCAGTTTTCCCCACTTCAAGGGTCGCTGTCAATCTGGCTCCGGCAGACCTGCCGAAAAACGGCACTCATTTTGATTTACCTATCGCGATTTCAATTCTGGCCAATTCCGGACAGCTCAAATTTGACTCCGAGCGGATGGTATTTTTAGGTGAGCTGTCTTTGGACGGGAAAGTGCGGGGGGTGTCAGGTGTTTTATCTACCGCTCTCTCGGCAAAGCAGCGGGGGTTTATGTCGGTGATGGTTCCCGAAGACAACGCGGCAGAAGCTACACTTGTTGGCGGTCTGGAAGTGATCCCGGTCAAGAGCTTACAAGAAGCTGTCGCGCATTTGCAGAACTTACGACCCATACAGCCTGCTGTTCGGGCGATGGCAAAAAAAGCCCGCTTGCATGGGAACGGATTGGACATGAGAGACATCAAAGGACAGGAGCAAGCCAAACGCGCGCTGGAAATTGCCGCAGCGGGTTCGCATAATATCCTGATGATAGGTCCACCCGGAAGTGGCAAGACTATCCTGGCACGAACCTTTCCCACCATCCTGCCGCAGCTATCGGAAGAGGAAATGCTCGAGGTAACAAAAATCTACAGCGTTGCCGGCGCACTCTCGGGCCGGCGCGAATTGATCACCACCCGTCCATTCCGATCACCGCATCATACTGCTTCTGCGGTATCCTTAGTCGGCGGCGGATCTATACCCAGGCCTGGCGAGATTTCACTTGCACATCGAGGCGTATTATTTCTAGACGAGCTGCCTGAGTTCAATCAGTCAGTGCTGGAGAGCCTGCGCCAGCCCATGGAAGACGGCATCGTCACTATTGCGCGTGCTTCAGGCGCGATGACCTTTCCGGCCCGTTTCACCTTGGTGGCTGCTCAGAATCCCTGCCCGTGCGGCTACTACAACGACCCCGACCGGCCATGCACCTGTTCTCCTGGTCAGATTCAGCGTTACAACAAGAAAGTATCGGGGCCCCTGCTTGATCGGATCGACTTATGCGTCCAGGTTCCCCGCATCAGCTATGATAAGATCACTAAAGAGGCTGGGGTCGAGCGATCTGCTGATTTACAAAATCGGGTTGAAGACGCTCGCTCGCGTCAGACCCAGAGATTTTCGTTGGGCGAGACCGCGTCCCGCACAAATGCTGAGATGGGTATTCGGGAATTGAAGCAATATAGCCGTCTTAACGAAGAATCTCACTCACTTCTAAAAACCGCAATCGAAACCTTGCATTTGTCCACCCGCTCGTACTCCAGGATTTTGAAAATCGCAAGAACCATCGCCGATCTATCAGGGGAAGCGAACATTCGGACCGCCGATCTGGCGGAAGCATTGCTTTATCGTCCCGGCCAGGAATAAGTTTGGAAATATACTCCGATTTTAGTATACTAATGCTATTAATTCTCATACTCACGCAATCAAAATGAAAGTTCGAAAATGCATCATTCCAGTCGCGGGCTTCGGTACCCGCTTCTTGCCCGCTACCAAGGCCTTGCCCAAGGAGATGTTGCCAATTCTCGACAAACCAGTCGTACAATATATAGTAGAGGAAGCCGTGGCGTCGGGTATCGAAGATATTATTCTGGTTACCGGCCAGAATAAGCGTGCCGTTGAAGACCATTTTGATTATCATCCTGAGCTGGAGGGATGGCTTGAGAAAACCAAGAAATACGAAAAGCTTGAGCAGATTCGCAGAACTGCTCGCCTCGCAAATTTTATATACATTCGACAGAAGGGCCCTTATGGAAACGGCACACCGATTCTAAATGCGCGCCACCTGATCGGCAACGAGCCGTTTGCCGTTGCGTTTGGAGATGACCTCTTCATAGGGAAAGAGCCACGGCTCAAGCAGATGATAGAAGTTTTCGAGAAATATGGCGATCCGGTTCTCTGCGGCGTGAAGGTGAGCGCAGAGGATACCAAGAAATACGGCATGATAGAAGGCACGGAAGTAGAAAAATCAATTTACCAAGTCAAGAAGTTGAAGGAGAAGCCGGGTCCCACACACACAACTTCCCGTCTTGCATCAATCGGAGGGTTTATCCTTACACCAGAAATC
>MFEO01000016.1:0-8719 GCA_001777585.1 Candidatus Doudnabacteria bacterium RIFCSPHIGHO2_01_FULL_50_11
GTCATCACTTCCCGCATGGCATGGGAGAAATACTGCAAGGGCAGGTAGACCACGATTTTCTGCAGCCAATCAGGCATGGCTGAGATGGGGAAGAATGAGCCGCCCAAGAAAAGCATGGGAAATACAATCAGGTTCGCAAGAGCAGGCACAGTCTCAACTGTGGAAGCAATGCCAGAGATCGTGAAACCCAAACCCAGAAACATTACGGCGCCTAAAAACGCGATGAGAAAGATAAGTGAATAGGAACCCACAACGTGCGCGTGAAACGCCAGCACACCGATCGCCATCAGTATCGTGGCCTGCACAAGTGCTACCGCCAAGCGAGTGATGACGTTAGCCGTCACAAATTGGTAGGGCCTCATCGGCGTGGCAAGCAGGCGCTTGAGTATTCCTTTTTCCTTATAATCCACGAATACAAACGCAACCGAGAAAACGGCCATTTGCATGATGGAAAGCGCGATGAGACCGGGCAGGAGAAAATCAATATATTTAAGATTTCGCGAATTTATTTCCTGCGGCTGGACCTCGATGAGGTGCGGGGCGTGGGTCAATTGGCGCTCGAAGCCATCCACCACCTCGTTGATAATGGTCAGGGCGGCGTTGGCTTGCTGTTGTTCCCCGGCGTTGGTGAGTACCACGAGTTTACCAGTCTCCATTGCAGGGCCGAGGCTTTCGGGGAAAAGATTCTGGGGCACGATGAGCACCAGAGAGCGATCACCATTCCCAATCGCGGCCCGCTCGTCTGCCTCAGTGCCTTGCTTCACATCAAATACGGAAACTGACTTGATGGCCTCGATGAAAACGCCCGTGCGCGCTGACGAAGAGTCTGCGACTATACCTATGGTTATTCTTGGCGGGCGGTCGAATCCGATTAAGCCGAAGATCGTCATGATGACTGTGGGCATGAAAAGAGTGAAGAAAAGCGCCTGGCGATTGCGCACGAACATCTTGACTGCCGCGATAGTGAGCTTGTAGGTAGTCATCCCGGTATATCATCTTTCAGAGCCAAACGCTCTTGTGCGTTTGTACTCGATTAAACGTAAACCCAAAAACCGACGACCTTGGGTAGTCTTGAGATATTTTTCTCTGCGTTTGGCATCGGTTTTATTGAGACACGCTTCGAAATAAATAAGTTCAAACGGTAAGCGAAATTTAGTGGCCAAAGACTTGCCTTGTTTATGTTCTTCTAATCTTTGCTTCAGATTACTAGAAAGGCCGATATACTTTTGGTCATCCTTTTTGCTTTGCAGAACGTAAGTGTAGAAGAACATGCTGAAAGTTGTATTACCGGGTCATCTCAGTCTCTTAGGGTATGGCCGGTTAGCTTGAGGAAGACATCCTCAAGAGTTGCCTGCTTGAGCTGTAAATCTTTGAGGCTAAATCCTTCTTCGTGAGCTTGAAGGAAAAGGGCGGGCAACGTCAACTGCGCGTCCGTAGTGGTCAGTTGGTAGCTGTGGTCTTCCGCAATTACCGCTTCAACCGCGGGAAGTGAACGAAGTAGACTTACCTCGCACGGCTTATCCACATGGAAATGAATGGTCGAGGAGGTGCCGGCTTTTTTTATAAGATTGGTGGTGGTATCGAGCGCAATGATCTTGGCGTGATCCATGATCGCCACACGGTCGCAAAGCACCTCGGCTTCTTCCATATAGTGGGTGGTCAGAACCACGGTCGTACCATCAGCCTTTATACTCGTAACCAAATCCCAGAGATTGCGTCGAGCCTGAGGATCTAAGCCCGTTGTCGGCTCGTCTAAGAAAACGACACGCGGAGCGTTGACCAGCGCCACAGCGATCGACAAGCGCTGTTTCTGGCCGCCAGACAATTCTTTGGCCCCAGCCTTGGCTTTTTCTTGCAGTTGCACGCGGGTCAGAAGTTCCATTGCGTTGACCCTGCGGCCATACAGCGCTCCGAAGATGTCCAAAAGCTCGACTAGGTTCAACCCTTGGAAGAAAGACGAAGATTGCAGCTGAACGCCGATAATCGCCTTAACGGCGTGAGTTGAGGTCGCGACATCATGCCCGTCGACTGAGACTGACCCGGAGGTGATGCCTTTCAGACCCTCGATCATCTCGAGTGTCGTGGTTTTGCCGGCGCCGTTGGGACCCAAGATACCGAACACCTCCCCTTCCCGCACGGAGAAGGAGATGCCATTGACGGCGGTCAGGTCGCCGTACTTTTTCACCAAATTATTTACTTCTATAATGTTCACCACGGCAGATAGATATAGATATCGATTACAAGATAATAAACGATAACAGAAAATACGCGCGAGGTCAAGACGCTTGCGATTCCCATCAAAAAACCTCCCTTTCGGGAGGTTTCTGAAAGTCCGAATCTTATGCGCGCTGTACGTTCACCGCATTCATCCCCTTGGGAGAATCTTCTGTCTCGAAGGTGACCGCATCACCTTCATGGAGATCGGTAAACTGCACTCCAACCAAGGCTTTGTTATGGAAGAACAGGTCTTTCTCCTGGCCTTCCACAGAAATGAACCCGAAACCTTTGTCAGCAATGATCTTCTTGATAGTACCCTTCATTGATATGAAATATAACTTGTGAAATTTGCAAATTTAAAGTATGTGATGAAACTCGACGATATTTCTACCATAACTATTTTGCCCATTGAGTATGCCACCTAAACTCCATGTTGTCAAGGGTTTCCCGGAACTCAAAATACCTCAGCAGAAAATGCCTTTAGAGATTTTTTTCGCTTTTAGCGCCGAACTGCCTTAACAATCCAGATAAGGACAACTGCGCCGAGCAATGCAACCAAGAAGCTGTAGAGGTTAAAACCGTTTACGCCGCCCTGACCCAGCAAGCTCATGATCCAGCCACCCAAGATTGCGCCGATAATTCCAACAGCGATATTCATCACGACGCCTTGCTGCGCATCCGTATTCATGACCTTAGAAGCAATCCATCCTACTAAAGCTCCAAATATGATCCAAAGAATGATCCCCATATATAAAATTTATTTAATTATTTGTCTTGGTTATCTAACTTGACTGCAGCCTCCGGCGTCGACACTGTCTTGCCCATGAGGAAGAGCTTAACAATTGCGATGGCAACGAGCCAATATACGAGCATGGCAAGCAAAGTGGTCCATTCAAGAACGCTGCCTTCTACCTTAGTGATTTTGAAAACATTTAAGAAGGGAGCGGCAAACGGCTGGCTAATGCCGTAGATGAAGCTTGTAAATCCTGCGGAAGCATTCGCGCCCAATAGTTTGAGCACAAAACGAAAGGCCAAGATGGCTTCAAGAAGACCGACAATGTACCATACAATTTGCGTTCCCCGAAACAGTGGTTTCGTCGTGGGTGAATTCGATGAATCCATACTAAATTCCTTTCTCTATATTAAGACTACTAAAGCTATCATACTCCTGATATCAGATAATAGATAGCTCCAAAAAACACCCTATTAAATAAGCCTTTTTTGGCGGGGTCTAAGGAACTATTAAGAAATATGGATTGACCCACTAGCTGAAAAGCTATATACTAATCCAACCGTGGGGCTGTCACGCCCCGAACCAGAACAAGTTCGGTTCGGGGTAAAATTCTACCCGTAGATATTCTCACAGACATAGACGCAATCTAGATTTGTTTCTGTGTCCGTGGGGCTGTCACGATTCGACATACGATCTTTGACATATGCTGCAAGCAAGAGTGGCTACAGACTCTCAATTGTAGCGCGTACAAATGCTACTTCATTTGTCAACAAAGTGAAGTTGGGCTTGCTCAACTTTGCTCCGGTCGCAGCTTAATTGTGACTGGCGTTTACCGTCCCGACCCCGATACGAACGGCTAGACGTATTATCTTCGGGTCGTTTTTCCTCGGTTCGCGCGAGGGAAAAACGAAAGTAACAGCGGATCGGATCGGCGGTAGTTTGTCAGTTCTAAGCCGCAGGTTCTAAAAAATCAAACTGGCTAAGCTTGTAGAGGCGTATGTTATCGGCGTATGGACACGGGTGCAATTCCCGTCAGCTCCACTTCTTCGCTCCTCTCTAAACGCTCGGAGCTTCGAAGTGCACGGCACAACATCGCTAGAAAAATAAGAATACTTACTCCACGCGAAGAAGTGTGCTGCGAAGCTCACAAAGTGAGCGTAGCAGTACAGTTTTTACTTAAACTCATGTATTACATCTATATCCTCCAATCAGAGAAAGACCAGAGTTACTATACTGGCTTCACGGAAGACTTGAAGTTACGATTGAAGGACCACAACACTCACGGCAATAAATACAGCTCAACAAAAACACCGTATCACATTGTTTGGTATTGTGCCTTTTCGCAGAAGAAAAAAGCACTGGGTTTTGAGAAGTATCTGAAACAAGGCTCAGGACATGCATTTGCTAGAAAAAGGCTGGTGTAGTTCCATCCACAAAAAAGCACTTGAGTTAGCTCGAGTGCTTTTTAGAACAAAAAAACCGACCAAGGTCGGTGTTTTTGTTGGTTCTCTAGATTTATTTATCTTGTTCTGCCATCTGGGGTGAGTGTTGTTGTATATATTCGCTCCGAGTTTTTTGAAATAGTTCCTTTCCTTCCTTTGTCTGTTCCGTAAGACCTGCTGCCGTAAGAGCTTCCAATCCGGCTCTGATCGAATCGCCCAACACTCTGTATTGATTGTTCACTTGGTTAGCGTATTGTTCGTATCGCTCTATAGCACCGGTCTTCTCGCTAGGATTGTCGTGTTCAGCTTTTGCTGCGTCCCACAATTGTACCCTCTTGTGGAATAGAGTCTCACCCCTCTTAAATCTAGCTCCTCGGGGTATACCGGGGCGTTTTTCCGGGTCAAACTTGACGACGTCCACTTGCGATCCTTCGACTGACAGGCCCTCCTTGTTATCCATTCGACTACCTCCCATATGAGTTGTTCCAGGTGCTTTCCAATTTGCTGATTCCTCCTTGGGAATTTTCTCATTTTCTGGCATAAAATGTAATTAATACCTTATTTTCATAATATACCTAAACTTCAGAACTTACTACTATTGAAAAACCAGCTCAATAAAGCCAATCAAGTTGGCTGCCTGTCCCACTCCTGGGCATGAAGCTTCGGAAGCGCAGGCGATCAGCTCCACCAGGTATTGACCGAGGGCGCAAGATTCGCTATACTGGCTACTGTATAACCGTAATAAATTCTCTACGTACACTAGGCCGAAGCCACAGGATAACAAATATTCCGCGCGAATGAACGAGCAGATTCGCGTACCCGAAGTGCGGGTCATCGACGCGAAAGGACAGCAGCTTGGCATTCTGCCCACTGCGGAAGCGATCAACGCCGCGCGGGCCCAGGGCCTCGACTTGGTTGAAGTTTCTCCCAAGGCGAATCCCCCCGTCGTCAAGTTCATCAATTACGACAAATTCCGCTACCAGCAGAACAAGCTTGCCCAGCAGCAGCGCAAGAACCAGAAGAAGATTGAAGTGAAGGGCATCCGCCTTTCCATGCGCACCGGGATTCACGACCTGGAATTCAAAGCCCGGGCCGCCGACAAATTCCTGAAAGCCGGCAACAAAATCAAGATTGATATGTTCCTCCGCGGCCGCGAACGCGCCAATGTTCCGTATGCGCTCGACCAAGTGAAGAAATTTCTGGGGCTCGTCACGGCCCCACACGTTGTGGAGATGTATCCCAAGGTCCTGGGTAATATGATCAATTCATTTCTAGCTCCCAAGTAATAGCTCTTAGCTGATAGCTTTTAGATTTCATTCTAGAAGCTTGCCTATAAGCTAGAAGCTAAACCCTATAAGCTATGCAGAAAACCCACAAAGCTTCAGCAAAAAGATTCTGGAAGACCGGCTCCGGCAAGCTGCGTCGCCGCCGATCCGGACAAGACCACTTCAATTCCCGCGCCAAGCGTTCCACCAAGACTTATCAGCGCAAGTCCGAATCTTTGACTTACGACAATCCCCGAATCGCCGAACTCATACCTTATAAATAAGAACTTATTAGCTTGTGGCTTTTTAGCTTATTAGAAACTAAGAAGCTAACAGCTAGGAGCTAACAGCTAAAAATGTCCAGAATCAAGCGCGGCGTTGCCGCGAGCAAACGAAGAAAGAATGTCCTCAAGCTGACCCGCGGTTTCAAGTGGCGACGCAAGTCGCATTTCCGCGCGGCCAAGGAAGCCATATTGCATGCCGGGCGGCATGCCTACACCGGCCGCAAGCAGAAGAAGCGTAATTTCCGCGCTCTGTGGATCACTCGGCTCGGAGCCGCGGCCGAACTCCACGGGACCTCCTACAGCAAGCTTATTCACAAACTCAACCAGGACAAGGTCAGGCTCAATCGCAAGATGCTCTCAGAGCTAGCCATACACTACCCCGCCGTCTTTGAAAAGATCGTGAAAGGGTAAAAGAAAAATTTCTAAATCCCAATTCCTAATTTCTAAATAAATCCCAATGAGTAATGATTAGTAATTAGGTTAATTAGAGCAATTAGAAATTCAGTATTACTAAATCAAACCTCTTCCATACCCAAACCACCCGCCTAGGCGGGTGGTTTTGTTTTCGGAGGGAGCGATGCGTGGCCGCCCCCTCCGACGAAGAGTTAGGACTTTATGGGATCGAGACAAGTTCGAGGCAAGTCCGAGGATTTGGGCGAAGGCGTAGTAATCTACGTCGAGGTCAAACCGCAGGATTTAACAAAGAAATTGGCCAATCCTTTATGGTACAGCCATCGCGAGGCCGGGCTTTGCCCGATCGCCCCCTCCAAACTAATAGCGATGTTCGTGAGCAGCGGAAGCTTGCCTTCCGCGCGAACTTCTACCCTGGGGGAGGCAGTCCCGCTTTGGCGGGACGATCGGAAGGGGGCGACCCGAAGGGTGAGCCCCCTCCGAGTCTGTCTGTTATTTCGGATTCTCGAAGTCGTGGATAGCCTGCACGACCCGGCCGTCTTCCTTCAGACCCTCAAAGAAGAGAATCTGGTCGCGGTTGATCTGCATCTTGTCCACCGGGCCATGGAGCTCGTTGCCGAGCTTGACTAGGGAGAGCTGCTGCTGGGCGTTGGCTTGCGTGCCCACTTCACCCTCGGTCTTGGTCTGCAATACCGGCGTTACTTGGAGGTAATAGATATCCTCCAAAGTCAGATACTGATCGCGAATGTCAGAGAGCTTGCCGAAGTAGACCTGTCCGTTGGTGAGGAATACCGCCTGGAATTCCGCAGCGCCGATCTTGGCATCATCCTTCTGCATGAGCCGGTCGCGGAATACGTAGCCTAGGACTCCCAAAACTACTACAATCGTGAGGACGAGGATCCAGGGTCCCATTGAGGACTTCTTCGGACGCATCTCACCTGTCATTCCAGCATCAGAATGAGTATCGTCCATCTCCTCGCCATATTCGGGGCGGCTGGGACGCCGCATGCCCTCCGGCATGCGATTCATGCCGGGTTGATTCATTGGATTCATAATGTTTTGTGTTGATAATAAATTATTTCCCTCCTAAGACTAAGTCGCGCGAAACGGAAACCTGATTTCCGCAAGCACGCGTAGAAATATCACTTCAACATATCAGCACTTGCACTTTGGGACGCCGGTCGTATGCGGAAAATACGGCTAACGCAAGAAGTAGGGAGGCAAGGACGGCCATCTCTATCCCCGCCTCGCCCCTCAAAAGTCCACTTGATAGCTGCAAGGAAACATTCCTTAGCGCGTCGCGCGCGGTTTCTTCCGAGGACTCGAGGCGAGCGGCTCGTGTAAGATATGATTCCCGAGCCACTATGATGCGGGGTCCACTGGCTTGCTGCTGCATGACCGCGACGGCGACATTCTTCCAGGGCGAATCAATGACTTGAATCTGAATATTGGCGTATGTAGGGGCGGCCACTCGGATTGTAGGCGAGCTTCCATTCTGATCGCCGATGACTTGGAGCGGAGAGGAATACTCAGCCACGTCCGGATTGTAGAGTACAAACGCATTCCCTGCCTGAGCGCCTGCTGTTGCCTGTGGGTTGTTCGCGGCAGGTACAGAAAAACCATGCCCAAATTCGGCATGGCCTAGTAGTGCAACCAGGGAAATAATAAGAGAAAAAGCTTTGATTTTATTCCCCAAGCCTATATATCCCAGCCTTGGGAAACCTGCGAGTTGAGCCATTTGGTATTAGGTAACGTAACCAATAAGTTACCATATATAGTATATCAAATACGGGCAAAAAATGAAAAAAACTGTTGAAAAAGGCTCTTATGAAGAGCTTTTTGCTTAAATGAGCTATTTATGAGGACAATCAGCTAGTAGTTGTTAGTCTGTGGTCGGCAGTGATGTACATTCTTTTCCTACAAACTACCAACCACATACTATAGACTGAAAATTTGGATACTTACTATAAACTACCGACTACTGACTGCTTCAAGGTGTTCCCCCGCCCGTCCCTCCTCCTGCTCCGCCGCCGCCTTGCTGCTGGCCGCCGCCGCCTTCTCCGCCGCTGCCCGAGCCCCCGCCCTGACCGCCGCCGCCTTGGCTGTTGCCGCCGCCGCTATTCCCTCCGGATCCCCCGCCGCCGCCTTTTGAGCCGCTCGGCTTGCTATGCCGGACGACGGCTGACGACGCATTCTGTGACGGTGCGATAATGCTGGTGACGCCTATCGAGGTAATGTCGGAGCTTACTATGTAAATCGCGAAGCCTTCCCCGCTATCATAGAGGTTGTTCAAGTCCGCGGTGACGACATAGTCGCGGGTGGTGGTCGCGGTGAAATAGGCAGAGAACTGAATTGTACCCGTATCGG
>MFEO01000016.1:8755-11190 GCA_001777585.1 Candidatus Doudnabacteria bacterium RIFCSPHIGHO2_01_FULL_50_11
CACCGTTGCCGTTCCAGTCAATATAGAGCTTGAGGTTGGCGAAATCTGAAGAAGTAATCGCCGATATGTCCTTGAGACGGAATTTGACCTGCTGGATGGTCTCATCTTCGCCGGAGGCGGCCATACGCCAGGTATAGATGGGCGTGCCTGCGATATTGCTGCCTGCGATATCAATCTGGTTTGCGATTGCAGTCGTGGGGTCGCCCAGGGTCTGGAGGCCGCGCACGCCGATCTGCTTGCCGTCGGTAGCATCGGCATTGGCGTCAGAAGAGCCGTCGACTAGTATCTGAAGATTGGTGTAAGCCGCGGCGGAGAAGTTGGTGAAAGAAAATCCGTTAACAATTAGGGTATCGTTTGCAGCAAAATCACTCGTGACATCGATCACAAGCGTTTTATTACCGTCTGCAAACGATACGTCTGAAGCTTTAAGTTGAGCCGTGCCGCCATAAGAGCCGGAGGCGTCAGTGGGATCCCAAGTCATGTTAAGGCTAGCGGGTATGCGGATTCGAATGTCATTGCCGGCCTTGATAGTTGGTGCTCCTCCTTCTGTTATGGTTAAGGGTTGCATTTCGGTTGATGAATCGCCGAAGGTAAAGGTCTGGTCGACGGTGGAGGTGGCGGATGGCACGTCCTCATACGTCACCGAGAAGGTGTCGGTCTGAAGCGAGGCTGAGGATGAATCCTGGCTCACACGGAAGTAACTCCAGTAGCCGCCATCGCGGTTTTCGTAGTATTCACTCAAATTGCTATCAGTCGTGGTGCTGACAGTGCCGTCAGTGTTGGCCGCAAGCGTAGTTTCGGTAGTTGTCCCGGTAAAACCGTTGACCGAACCGAACCGGTACGGCGTGATATTGATGGCGGAGGTTCCGGCCGCCACGGTAGAACGCCCTTCCCAGGAGGCTCTCATGCGTTTGTTGGGTGTGGCGGTGCGTGTTGCGAAAATAAATTGCGGAATATTCGACGAAGCCGATGTTGTCGCGTAAGTATTGTCAGATGATGCCGTATTGGCATAGTCCAGGGCGTCGAAATAGTACGAGAGTGTAGTGGTCGCGCCCGCAAGAGTAGAACGCGCGTCTTTGCTGTACCGCAGGGTGTTGGAAGCAGACGCAACGGTCGTTAAATGAGGATAGACCGTGTAGGTTTCGACCGGGAGGTTAGTGTCAGCATCAATGATGCGTAAGAAATACGTAGTGTTTTCAAGCGCGTAAGAAGTGTCAATGACATAGGAGAGTTCGGAATACTCCTGCCTATTAAGTAACGCAGATGTGGTAGCTGTGGATGCTCCGCGTTCCGTATAGGTACCATTGACGAATGCATATGCGCTAGTGGAAGCAACTGCAGAAGTGATGGAATCTGATGTAGCACCGGAGAGACCATTTGCCATACGAATGGGCGTTTCTGAACCTAAGTTTGTCCAGGGGCCGCCCTGACTTGTTGCATACTGAACAAGGTAAGCTGTGGTTGATGCTTCTGTTCCGCCGATGTTGTCTATCTGGAACCGCGCGATCTGCCGCTGGCCTTTTTTTACAGAAGTAATAGGCGAACCGGCCGTGGCCGCGGCGGTATTTGCGTTCACGGTTGCGCCATTGTCGTTTTCCCAGCGCCAAGACTTTTGCGCGCGGGATTCATCGTCCACAATATGAATCGCACTGGTAACAGAGCCGCTGACTGAGAGGGGTGAAGTATAGGTTAAGCTCGTTGTGCCAATGGCCATAATATTGCCCGCGGAAAGGGAAAAGGTAGTAGTATCTAACGCCGCGAGGTTGTTAAAATCAATCTCTAATATATAGTCTCGTGTCGTCGTGGCAGTAGAGGTAGACGTAAATGTGATGGAGGATGCCCCAATAGTACCAGAACCAAATATTGCCGTGTCTTCTCCCCCTTTGAAACCATTGGAGTTCCAGTCAATGAATATTTCAGCACTAGAAAGATCCCCTTGAGAAATTCCGTTCCCGGTGTAATTTATGGTCAAGGTGGTTGACGCTATTTCACCATTCGGGGTTAGGCGAAAATACATTCCTCTTACGCCGGCGTTAGCCGGCCCATTACTCAGTTCGTCGCCAATTTGTCCTGCTCCATGTGCCGCCAGCGTCACTGTCCCTTTGATGATGAAAATTTTTGTGGCGGTGTCATTGGCCGAGACGTCCCCTGCTCCGTCGGAAAACACCTGTAAGACGGTTGTTGAGGCAGCATGAGCGGCCGTGGGTACGAAACCCAGGCCCGAGACGGTGATATTGTCCCCATTTGCAAAGTTGGAAGTGACGTCAATGAGTAAAGTTTTTGCATCAGGATACGACACCGTACTACTCACGTTTCCAGGATCATCCCCGCCAATGGTGGCTGAAAGATCGGAGGTGTCCCACTCCATGGCAAACTGGGGAGCGATTCGAATTCGTAAATCGTTACCACTCGTAATTGAAGCCGCGTTATTGTGG
>MFEO01000016.1:11199-16823 GCA_001777585.1 Candidatus Doudnabacteria bacterium RIFCSPHIGHO2_01_FULL_50_11
ATGGTATTGATGGCATTGGTTGAGCCGTATTCAAGTGTGTGATTTGCGGCGTAGCCTATATCCACGGCAACGGCAAACTCCCAACACGCTCCGTTATTGCCGGAGTCTGTAGAGTGATTATTGGGGATGAGTGTGAGGCTCGCCCCATCGCAGGCGCTGTCGCGGACATTGACATAGGAAAGACTGTGCGTGCCCTGAGAATTGATCGTCCAGGTCGAGTCGACTGAGGTTGAAAAGAGGTTAATCAGATTTGATGCCGTGCCAGTTGCGGTAAAGGTTCCGCCCGATGCGAAAGTAAATGTATCGCCGTTGCCGAACGCAAAATTGGCAGTGCCTGTAGATTGGACATAGACAAAAAAACTTATATCTACAGCAGCAGAAGGAGACCATGTACCATCATTGTAAGCTGAATAGTTGCCGCTATGCGTGGGACTAGAATTGTCAGCGCCTACCTGAAGAGTTTCTGTTTCATTTCCGCCTGGATAAGCGATGGCCAAAACATACTTTGTTCCCGCAGTTAGATTATAGGGAGTAGGAAAAGTAAATGTTTTTAATACCGGAGAGCCGATTGACAGAGTAGAAATATCAAGCACATCAGATGTAGCCAAAGGAGCCCCAGTTGGTATACTCCCCGTTCCAAAAGTGCCACTATGAGCGTAAAGATAGACTGTTGCATTTCCGGTAGCAGCACCTGCTTTCTGTAAATAGAATTGGGATGAAGAAAGCGTACCCGTAACACTTGCAGTGAACGATTGGGCAATGGCCTCAACATATGCAGCCCAGCCAGCCGCTACATTATTGTAAATATTGGCATTTGACTCACTGTAACTGTCATCAATCTGCCCTGGCCCGGGAACGCCAGCTTTGAAATTATAAAAGGTTGTAGAGCCGTCGATTGTAGAGGTGGCTGACCCGTCGAAAAGAAGAGTGCCGTTGTTGTGGGTAAAGGTGCCATTGTTAATGAAATTACCGGCAATTGTCGAAGTTGCTGCGTCAGATGCCGAGTAGGTATCGCCTGCTCCTATTATCAAACTGCCATTAATATCGATTGAAGGATCGTTAGAATTGGCGTCTATAGTCATCGTCCCCGCCCCATCGGTCAGGAAAAGGTTTGAGACCGTGAATGGGCTGGCCTCCGTTGCAACCGGCAATTTGAATGTCGGCGTGCCAGACGACGAGCCAAATTTGAGATTGTAGTAGGTGGTCGTGGCAACATTGATTGGTATGCCGCCGGTCGTTGTCGAAGCGTAGTTAATCGTGCCCGTCCCCGCGGTAAATGTCCCGCCGGAAATATTGAATGGAGTTGTGGTAGCAGCGGCAACAAGCGTTGTTGTCGCAGCACCGGTCAAGGTGCCCGCGTTGATGATGAGTTCGTTCGTGACAGTAGCATTGGTGGATATGGTCCAACCGCCACCGGCGCCATTAAATCGCAAATTGTAAAAGGAATTATCCCCAGAGGCACCGTCCGCGTCGATGTCTCGTCCAGTTGTTGTACTGTCGAAAGTCACAGTTCCATTATTATGCGTAAATGTACCGTTGGCGTTAATATAATCCTCGCCAATCGTAAAGCTTCCGCTATCTGAGGCTAAGATAGATCCTGCGGGGTCGATCTGGACATCACTATCTACGTCAAACGAGGGGTCATTGGCGGTTAAATCCGCTACTGCCGCGGTTTCAAAAGAATTCAACACTTTGTAGATCCCTCCATTGAACGTATATGTCGGTTGGCCTGACGCTGGCAAAAACCTAAGATTAAACGTCGTAGTCGGAGTTATTGTTGTTGCCGAAGTGCCCTCAAAATCGATAGTGGATGTGCTTGCCCGCAACGCCCCACTAACCACAAAAGGTGTCCCAGTACCGTCGATATTAAGAGTCTTTCCTCCCATATTGAGATACGATCCCGCGCTTAAAGTCATCGTCGACGTCGCGGTGATACTGCCAGTCCCAGTGAGTGTCGTGGACGCGGTCCCTGAATTACCGATCGTAGTGGACGCGAAAGTCCAGTTGGTATTGCCGCCGAAATAGCCTGTTCCCGATAAGATTAGCGTTCCTTTATAGAAAGTTATAGTGCCATCGCCGGTAACATCTCCTCCTTTAACCGTGATGGAATTATCAGAAGTCAGCAAGCCGGAGCTACCTACGGATAAATCACCTGCTACTACGATATCAGATTTGACATTAACTGTGACACCTGTATTAATCGCTAGGTCGAAAATTGTTGAAGTTGCATTGCCGTCTGTCATATCGCCATTCCCAGTAAATGCAATAACACCCGCAATGTCAGAAGTGTGTAAAATATTGGAAGTCGAAGTGGCCATAATGCTTCCCGAGACTTCAACAAAGGCGTCGAAATACAGCGTCCCGCCCGTACCGCCTGTGTGAGAAACGATAATATCGCCTCCAATCCGGCTGGTTGAAGAGTCAAAATAGGCAACCGTTGACGTGCCCATTTCAAAGCCGGCGGAAGTAGTTTGAACGGTGCCGCCCGGATCGTAAGTATCTCCTTGCGATAAATATAATTTTATCCCCGACTCCACCGACAAATTATTGGAGTTCGACGTAAACACCACATCCGTATCGCCCGTATCCTCCGTGCCGCCGTCGGAGTCAAATCCGGCCAAGTTGGCGTTGGTGATGGCGGCGGAATTGTCGTTGCGCAGAATCAGGTGGTTCTTGCGCACATTGGCACGCCTCACGTCTCCGGAGCCGGAATACTTGAGCACGGTTGTGCCAAAGGTACTGGCTACACCGTTAATGTATGAAGTTATCATCGTCCCGGCGGTAACGGTGCCGGAAAAACTGACGCTGTAAACGCCGGTGGTAGCGCTGCAGGAGGTGGCAAAATTTCCTGGCGTGGAGGTAGCAATGACCACCATGATATTTTTAGTCGCGCCGTCGCAATTGGCCAGCTTTGTATTGCCGCCATTTTCATAAGCTGCGCCGGAAACCTGACTGGTGACAACATAAGTCAGCTGGATTTGCCCGTCAAAACCGTCACCGCCAGACTCCGAGCTGCCGCTCCTGTTGCCTGAACCGCCGCCGCCGCCGCCGGGTCCCGAGGCCGGGGCGCTGCCGTTGGAGCCGTCTACATTGCCATTGCCGCCGGGACCGCCGCCCGTGACAGCCGTGGCTCCGGTGCCATTAGTGGCACTGTTGCCCGTAGATCCGGTACCTCCTGAACCGCCGCCGCCGCCGCCGGTAGTAGAAACGCTGGTAAAGCCGGAGCCGCCGGCGTACTCCAGACTGCCGTCGCTGTTTAATAAAGTCCCTCCTGCTCCTGCGGCGCCGCCGTTGGCCGCGCCTCCAATGCCGCCGTCCGCGACACACTGCACGGCTGCGTCACCGGTGAAAGAAGAATCCGTCCCGTCAGTCCCTTTTCCGGTTCCACCCGCGACTCCGTCCCCGACCGTATAACTATAATTTGTAAGAGGGGTTACAGTTATTGTTTTTTTCGCGTACGCGCCGCCGCCGCCGCCTGAACCAGCCACCGTATTGTCAGAGGTGTCACCGCCGCCGGCGCCGCCGGCGCCCCAACATTCTACGTCAACCGAAACTACTCCGGCTGGCGCTTGCCATGTAGCTCCTACGACCGCAGTGGTAAAAGTTTCCGTGGTGGCTCTGGCTAATTCAGGTTTGGGCGGGAAATTCGTGCCGGGAATTTGGTAAAAACCGCTAAACAGCAAACCAAAAACACCCACAAATACCCCGGCGGTCATTAGAATCTTAACCAGTTTACTTCGATGCATTTTAATTCTTTTCTGCTCCGGTATATTCATCCGCTTTGGGAAATGCTCATTTAACCTGATAAAATAAAATCCGCTCGCCGCTTATAGTCAGGCTGCAGCAAACGGACACGGCAAATGCGAAAAAGCCAAGGCACATTGCGGAGAGATTGATTTGGTCAGAATCGGGCTCTCCCAGTTGCCCGACCAGGATGACCAGAAGGCCGATGACCAATGGCAGGATATACAAGGCCAAGCCCGCAACGCCAAAAAGGCTATTGAAAAGCCTAAGAAATAACGCGCGAGCGCGACGAGTCTCGTGACTGACATAACTATTCGGTTTTGTTTGTTTTTTGTTTCAACCCGTGTTTAATAGGGTATATATATTATAGCACATCTTAGACTTTTTGTCCAGCGACATTGGCTCTATACGACTTATTGGACTTATACGACCTATAAGACTTATTCGTCCTATGTGACTTATATGTCTTATGAATCCGATTCTGTCTTTTCGTCTTTGACCACTCGCCCATCTTCAAGACGCTGGAATCCTTGCTGTCTTAAAAATTTTTCCATATTCGGTAAGCCCGCGATCTGCTCTTTTCTCACTGTCTTGATCCTGTCCGACAGATCGCCTCGCTCCGTCAATTCTTGTTCTAGCGAGAGAAGTTGCCGATCCAAAAGATAATTCGTCTGGTTGATCAAGCAGATCAGACAATTAGCAGCCGATTCAGCATTCGACATATAGGACTCATAGGTCCTATGGGACTTATCTGTCCTATTCGTCCTATTTGTCTTATCGGTCTTATCTGTCCTATCAGTCCTATCTGTCCTATCGATTCTATAAGCTAGTTGTCTGATTGCGACAGCGCGCTCGTCGTCTTTATTCCACTGCTTCAAATTTCTCTGCCGTAGAAAATCAGAATAGTCTTCTAAGAGTTCCTGTAAGCTCGCCCGCGCAACATCCATCAGGCGTAACTCTGATTTCTTGGACGTGCCGCTGGTTACCGACGCTTCGGCGATATTCTGCTTGCCCGATCGTGCGGCCTGAGTCATCTGATCGCGAGTACGGGATTTGCGATCAATATAATGCTCGACGAACTCGACAGTGAGATCATACACAACCTGAGCCATTTGAAATGACTTGAGATTTTTGTATCCGCCGTGCTTGGCAATCAGCTCGGTCATATCGGTCTTATCTGTCCTATCAGTCCTATTCGTCTCATTGATCTGAAATCATAGCACGCCGTTCAGCAAATGCAAATAAGACCAATGCGTCCTATTGGTCTTATAAGTCTTGTGTGACATATAGAACTTGTGAATCCTCTTTCTTCGATTACGGAATCACGGTGCCGGGATCGGCTTGCGAAGTAGGTGGAGGCGGAGTGGTGCCCGTGTCGTCCGAGGTCGTATCGGTGGGGGCGGGAGCTGTGCCGGTGGACGTGTCTGTTGTCCCCGCGTCAGGTGCCGTGACTGTGCCGGAATCTGTGCCGGTGGAAGTTCCCGAGTCGGGTGGCGTTCCTGTGTCCGGGGCTGTGGTAGTATCGCCTCCTGTGCTGGTCGTATCAGCCCCGACGTTTTCAGTCGGGGTCCCGACAGCTTCGCTCGTCGGGATTGTCGTGTCGGAGGGTGGTGTGCCCGTACCCGAAGTCGTATCCCCCGTTCCTCCGCCTGAAGTGGTTCCGGACGTATCTGTCGTTCCCGTGCCGCCGTCCCCTATCGGCGGCGGCTGGACTGTGAGTGGCGCTTGATCTCCAACAGCAGCGCGCACGACTGCAAGAGGCACGACTTTCTCGTCTGTGCCGACGATGATGTAGTCGAACACGATGTCGTGAGTGGTCGGCTGCTCTATATTTACGGTGAAGCCTAAGTAAGCGTCCGTGGTCGTGGCGGGATCGACGT
>MFEO01000017.1:0-4746 GCA_001777585.1 Candidatus Doudnabacteria bacterium RIFCSPHIGHO2_01_FULL_50_11
AATTCTACCATCTACCCCTTTTTTTTTCCTCCCTTCCTTCTCTCTCTCTTCCTTCCCCCCCTCTCTCTCTTCCTTCCTTCCCAAACACTTTCCGACGGCCGTCTAAAAGTGTTATGCTCATTCTTCCTTCTTGGCAGTCTACCAAATACCACTTTCGTGCGACCACACAAAAATGGTTATTTTGTTTTTACTTCAAAAACCAAAATGGGAAAAAGATTGCATTATATAAAGATACAAAAGAAAAAGAACTCCAAAAATCCCCGTAAAAAAATACCATTTGATAACCAATCAAATTGTTAGTCATACTAACCTTTCCCCGGAAATTGTCAAGCGATGAACCTGGGGATTTGTCAACCCTCCCCACCCCCCCCACGACATACCTACATTCTTAAGTTTATAAGTATGTCTTGAGTTGCTAGTCCTATAACTTAAACTTACAACTTAAATCAATGCCTCACACAGGTTCTGCGTTCTAAAATTCGCCCAAAATCGCACTTCCCGCGCTTCATAACAGTATGACGCACAAAAATCCCTTCTCTTACCCCTCCTTCCCTCCCACAACATACCTACATTCTCAAGTTTGTAAGTATGAGTTAGATGTGTTGAAATGATTCCAAGAAACGGACAAATATCTTGCCATACGGCGACAGGCTGTGCTCCACGAATTTGCCTCGGTATCTCTTATCGATCAATCCAGCGAGGGAAAGCCTGCGCGTGTGCTCGGCGATCGTTTTCCCGTTGGCGCCAATCGCCTCGATGATATCTTCGAGGGTGATCTTCTCGCGCGCTGCAACGAGCAGTAATATCTCAATTCGGTAATGATTGGCCATCCCCTTGAGATGCCGTTCCATTTGTTTGGCTGTCTTCAGCTTGCCCATATTTCCATTATACACATCATTCCTACATTCTCAAGAATGTAGGAATGTTTTAGGTAGCTATTTTTATTAAATAAGAAACTTCGCTATGAACTCGAAGTCCATAATGGCTAAAATCCAAAATGGGACAGAGAATTACCGAAATACAACAGAAGTAATAAATGCGATGCCCGAGGTTATGCTTAGCGTGTACCACAAGCTAATCTTTTCTTTTGAGAGTGCAAATAAAATATTACACCGCAAAATAGAATAGATATTACGAGGGTTGATGCTGAAATTAAATTTAAGTGCTCATAGTTCCACGAGAGATGGTTCTTATCAGCGAGATAACCATTCTCCACCATTACGATGACAGGAAATACAACACCCAAAATATATATAGTCGATAATTTTAAATTTTGTTTCATAAATTCCGAGTTTTCCTTGAAAATCCTAGTCCTACTACAAAAGCCGGTTATGTCGGGCTTTTCAAAAAACAATCAAGACAGACTACAAAACCTCAAACCCAAAACTCATAATGAAGAAGCTGCCCAAAATATACAACAAGCTCAATCCTCCTAATATGAACCATAGAGTAGATTTGCCTTGTTTTGCATTCGCTATGAGCAAATAAGAGTCTCCTACGAAAGCGATAAGAGAGGCAATAAGATTGATACTATTCTGATATTGATAATTCCATGATAATTTACTTCTATTACCCAACGATGCGTTTAAGAAAGTCAGTAGTATAGGAAGTATAACTACGAGGGTAAAGATGAATCCTAGTTTTTTACTTTGTGTCATGACGTTATTTGATACTTGATTTAATTGTACCCTTATCCGTCTGTAACTGCAAAGTCTTGATCCCCGGCATGGTAATTTTGGAAAGGGTACCAGTTGAAGTGAGAGTGTAAACTGTTGACTGGTTAGTCTTAGCAAGATACTGAATGCTTAGAATTTGTTGATCCTTCAGATAGAAGGTCTGATTGTAGGATTGCAGGATTCCCGATTTCTGCAATACCAATCCAACTAAAAGATTGCTCGTGAAAGTAGTTTGGGGTCCATTGTAGGACACAGAGAGCAAACGGAGTGTTTGCAGTATGCTGCTAATCTGGAATTTCACTATTGTGGTATTCCCGGCGATGTCTCCAATAGTGCATTGGGTTGGAGAGCACAACAGGTTTGGCGAGAGGTCGAGGTTGTCAGAGCTTCCAAACTTGAATTTCTTTGTCGCAAGATTGTAATTCGCTGCAAACTCTGGGGCCTGCTTATCAATCTTGACTGTGATTGACTGCGCTGGTTCGTCATTGCCTGCCCTATCAACAGAGAAGAAAGAAATCGTGGAAGTCCCCTCTTGCACAATCGAGATTGGACCCGAATAGTTCTGCCAGTTCACGCCATCGAGAGAGTATCGAGTTTCGAGAATTCCCGAATTATCATCTGACGCGTTGAGACTGGCTTGGACATTGCTTCTGTACCAGCCATTGTTTCCCTGAATCCCCGAAAGGGTCACTGTTGTTGTGGGCGGAACCAAGTCAGATGTCTGTTCGGGAGTCAAGACAGCATCGGCAGGGATAGTCTGTAGATTATTATCTCCGAGTTTATCAAGTTCGATAGTATCGTCTTGTGAGCTATCCGAAACCTCAAATTCTACAGTGCTTGAAGAAGTGATTGCGACATCGTTGAAAACATGACTCTCGGTATCTGTGCCATTGTCATTATCCGTTATGTGAAGATCGAAAGTGCCATTTGCCTCACCCTTACCTATCACTTGATATTGTTGTCCTTCATCAGTGGGAAGATAGATAAATTTCTCATGCCCTATAATCTCATAGTCAATATCTGGCACGCCGTATTCGATGCCATTGTTATCAATAGGCCCAGTATGATTGCCTGACGAATCATAAATATGGACTTCTACGGGACTTCGCCAAGTTAACTTTTTTCCCTTGAAGCTGCAAAAGCTTGGGCTATTGCTGATATCCTCATACTGACCTATCGAGCCAGAAAGGATCCCGGCGATGAGTTGCCTGACTCCTTCTTGGCTTGGCAATCCTGAATGGTCACCGCTCTTCTTATAAAACTTATGGTCGCCTGGGGTACTAACCGCCCCAGCGCTCGCAAGTGGCACTGTTCCATCACCACTTGAGTAACCTATCGTGCCGATGCCGCCAAATAAATCAAAGGCATAGGCCGCTTGGGTAGATGTTTTGCATCCTGCAATGTTATATACATCGGTAGCACCATAGTCTAAGTTCTCAAGATTCAGGGCAAAAGATTCTGCATTTGTAAGAAGTTCCCCATTGAGTCCTTTCTGTAGGAGCAGATCTCGTGTGTCTGAGTAATTCAACAAGGGATGCCCGAAGATGCTATATTTGCTCAAATACCCCTGATAGATATCAAAATATTTTTGACTCGGGGTGAGTTCATAAGCCGCGGGAGAATTTTCGGATAAGGTCTTCATCGTATTGGGCTCAAGAATTGGTATTTTAAACTGATCGCCTTCAAGCAGTACTTTTGCAGCCTTTGGGGCGCCGAGGTGAGGTGTTCCAATGAAGATCAATTTATCAATATCCTGGCTTCCGAATTCTGAAATATACGACTCAGCGAGAACCCCGCCCATACTGTGTCCTATGATATCAATTTTGTGAAATCCTGTTTGCGACTCGATGCTGTCAATCTCACTTTTCAGCTTTTGCGCACTATTCTCTAAGTCCAAACGCCAGTCATAAGGGAAAAGAAAATAAGTCTGACCATTAACATATCCGGATGCTTCTAGCTCATTAAATAATGACTCAAATACATCAATATTTTGACTTTGAAATGGACTAGGAAAATTCATGCCTGCGATCAATGAACCTATCTGAACAGTATGAAGCGAGTTGCCACTCGAGTCTAAGTAAAGATCATCTAGCTCGTCGGAGCCGATCAGGCGATTTAGATTCAACCATAAAATATCGCCTTGCTCAATCAAGTTACTTCCCAAAATCCCCGGAATAATTATCACCGGCCTTTTGCCGGACGGCTCAGGGTTACCATCTACCGTACCTGTCGGATTCTGAGGATTGGTGAGATCAACCAGATACGAATAAGTCGCAGCTTGGCTGCCTAAGACACCATCCCAGACTTCAATCCAGAAATAACGCGGCACGCCATTCGCGAAAAGTCCGGTGGACTGGCCGTTGAGCGACACGACATCCGTGTTCTGGTCATACGTCACTATGTTTTCTCCGGGCACAAGATTGCCGAATCCAATACCAGCAATATGATGGCAGGCTGCATCGAACACATTGAGCTTAACAGTTTCAAATAAATTGTTTGGGTTACCGTTCTGATCGTGGGGGTTGAAGAGCAGAGCCACGTGGAAACTTAGCATGCTGCCTGCCTGCGAAACAAAAGAATTGTTATCTGCGCCATACTGAAACGCCTTGGTCCCATCTTCCTGCTCTATTGGCGAGGGGAGATGAAGGTTGGGGTTGATCTGAGGAGAAGCCAGTTCGCCATCGCAGGGAGTGGCAGGAAACTGTAGTGCTGCCGAAGCTATGGCCGGGAACAAGAGTAGCCCCGCAGCAGCAGCTCCGAAAATAAAGTAAATTTTTTTGAGCTCGGTGGAAGGTCGAGAAAATTTCATAATTTCACGATTTTTTAATATCCCGCGAGTCTAGCACACCCCGCAATCCTCTGTCCAGAACTTTTTCAACAGGCCGAGTTAGACTCCAGCCTATCCATTTTCTTGCCTACTTCTGCCTAATTAAACAAATACTTCCATACTAGAGAGTATGGAAGTATTTGCGATTTGCTTTTGCCGAACAGTTTATTTTACGTTGTTCGGCTATGGAGCATCTGGTGTTTGGGTAGGAATGCGCGATCTGGCGTGCCGGCCGCGCTTGCG
>MFEO01000017.1:4761-4867 GCA_001777585.1 Candidatus Doudnabacteria bacterium RIFCSPHIGHO2_01_FULL_50_11
GCTCAACGATCGTTCGAGCGCCGCCGCGACTTTCGCGTACTCTTCCTCAGACAGCTTCTCCGCGCTTAGGGTCTTCTCCGCGCGCTTCTTCGCCTCTTCCGCGCGC
>MFEO01000017.1:4919-17602 GCA_001777585.1 Candidatus Doudnabacteria bacterium RIFCSPHIGHO2_01_FULL_50_11
CACTAGCCGGCTTGACTTCTACAAATCCGCCGGAGACATAAATGTAGAAATCATCTTTTTCGCCTCGGGCGTGCAGCTCTCCCGGCACGAGATTGGCCACCAGCGGAATGTGGCCGGGCAGAATAGTGATCTGGCCAAGCTCCGTGGGGCACGACAAACTCTTCAGTTCCCGGGACAGAACCGTTCGTTCGGGAGTGACAAGCTTGAAGCTGATCGCGCTCACTTATCTTTTGAAAAATTTATCAAATATTTGCTTGAGGTCGCCCACCTGGGCGTATTGCTGGGTGGTGAGGGCCGGGTTGCCATCAATCATGGCAGACAAGTGCCTATCATCTGAAGGCCGGTAAACGCAAAGAATCTTCTTCTGCAAGCTTTCCGCTTTTGCAATCTCATACCCTACCCCAAGGCTCGGCATCGTTACCTCCGCCACTACCGCGTCTGCCTCCTCAAGCCATGCGACGTCTCTTTCGAAAATATGCTCGCTCGCCTTATTCTCGCCCACCGAAGTCAGGCTCGCATCGCCTACATGCTCGGTCAATACTTGGCCGTGGTGTGAGAGCAGGCTGATAATCTCGGCCTGAATGCTCTGCTCACCACGCCCGCCCCGGATCGAAGCCTCAAAATAGATTTTCATCAGAACTTTCTACTTGATGAACTTTACTGACTTTTCACTTGGCTAATGTCGCCTTTCATGTAAAACGCGCTCTCAGGCAGGCTGTCATACTCGCCTGCCAGAATCTGTTTGAAGGCTTTCACTGTCGCTTTCAATGGCACGAACTCCCCCTTTGTTCCAGTAAAGACTTCGGCCACGGCAAAGGGCTGGGAGAGGAATCGTTGGATTTTCCGCGCGCGGCCGACGACAATCTTGTCTTCCTCGGGCAGTTCTTCTATACCCAAGATCGCGATGATGTCCTGCAAGTCCTTGTAGCGCTGAAGGGTCTTCTGTACCCCGCGGGCCACGTCATAATGTTCGCGACCCACGATATTCGGGTCTAGGATCGTTGAGGTGGAGTCGAGCGGGTCAACGGCCGGATAGATACCGAGTTCCGAGAGTCCCCGGGAAAGCACAACTGTGGAATCGAGGTGAGCAAATGTCGTGGCGGGTGCAGGGTCAGTCAGGTCGTCCGCCGGCACGTACACGGCCTGCACTGAAGTAATCGAGCCCAAGTTCGTCGAAGTGATTCTTTCTTGTAGTTCGCCCATTTCTGACGCCAGTGTCGGCTGGTAGCCCACGGCAGACGGTATGCGGCCGAGTAACGCCGACACTTCCGAACCCGCCTGAGTAAAACGGAAAATATTGTCGATGAACAAGAGGACGTCCTGTTTCTCTTCGTCGCGGAAGTATTCCGCCATGGATAGGCCGGAGAGGGCCACTCGAGCACGAGCGCCCGGCGGCTCGTTCATCTGGCCGAAAACCATGGCCAGCTTGTCCAATACTTTCGCGTCTTTCATTTCATGGTAGAGATCATTGCCCTCGCGCGTACGCTCCCCCACTCCAGCGAAGACAGATACGCCGCCGTGAGCCTTCGCGATATTGTTGATGAGTTCCTGGATGATAACGGTCTTACCCACACCCGCGCCCCCGAAGAGGCCGACTTTGCCACCCTTGAGAATGGGGCAGATCAAATCAATGACTTTGATGCCGGTTTCCAGAATCTCCGTCTTGGTAGATTGCTCGGTAAATGACGGGCTGTGACGGTGAATGGGATATTTCTTTTCCGAAGACGGGGTTGGCTGTCCGTCCACGGCCTGTCCCAAGACATTGAAGATCCGGCCCAGGGTCACGCGGCCAACGGGAACGGAAATAGGTGCGCCAGTGTCTGTGACTTCCATGCCGCGCCGCAGGCCGTCAGTGGAGGACATGGCGACGGCTCTGACGACGCCGCCTGAGAGCTGCTGCTGGACTTCCAGGACCAGCTTGTTCTTATCCATGACAATCTCAAGCGCGCTGAAAATCGCAGGGATCTTGTTTTCAAATTTCACATCGACCACCGGACCAATGACTTGCGATACCTTTCCTTTGCTCATATTTTCAACAGATTTACTAAGTACGATATGTGATTTATTAAAATTACTAATTTCTAATTCCTAATTTCCAACCAAATCCCAATGAGTAATAATTAGTACTTAGTTTAATTAGATCAATTAGAAATTCCATATTCTCTAATTTATTCCAAAGCGATTTTACCGGCGGTGATTTCGGCAAGCTCAGTAGTAATCTTACCCTGCCGCAGCTGGTTGTAGGTTAGGGTCAGGTCGGAGATCAGATCCCCGGCTGCCTCGGTCGCGTTCTTCATCATCACCATCCGAGCCGAGTGCTCCGACGCGTCGCTTTCCAGCACTGCCTGGTAGATCTGCGACTCGATGATGCGCGGAAGCAGGCTGGCTAGAACCACGTCCGCTTGAGGCTCAAATAAATACTCCGCCGGTGCTTGTTCCGCAGCAGACTCGACGAGTTCATCCAGCACTTTGTGGCCGAAGGGCAGGAGTGGCCGCGCGGTCGGCTTCTGTACGAGTGTAGAAATAAATTTGTTGTAAACGAGAGTAATGTGGCGATAAAGTCCGGTCATATATAGATCAGTGATCATTCGGGCGAGCGGGTAGATCGCCTCAATACTGACATAGGTATCATGTTTGGGAAAATCTGCGGCCATATTCTTCCCGAATCTTGCGGCATAGTCGCGCGCTTTGCGCCCCATCACAAATAATTCGGCAATGACCTCCTTGTCTCGCCCCTCCATGCCCCGCATCTTCGCCATCAGATTGGAATTGAAGCTCCCCACCAGTCCCTTGTTGCTTGAGATGACAATAATGCCAGACTTAGCAGCATCAGGATATGTCTGCAAGAGCGGATGAGTAAGATCAATCTTCTGCGACAAACTTGCGATCAGCTGCCAGGCGAGATCAGAGTACGTACGGGAATTGACTGCTGCGCCCTGGGCGCGCCGCATCTTGGCGGCGGAAACCATCTGCATCGCGCGGGTGATCTTGCGCGTGCTCTGGTTGGTTTTGATTCTATTCTTGATGTCGCGAAGTCCGGGCATGAATGAGCTTGTAGCTTATAGCTAACAGATGATAGCTTTATGAATTACTAAGAGTCTTAAGAAATTGAGCAATGGTATCTTTTAGCTTACTTTCAGTTTTTTCGATCAGGTCGCCGCTCTTGCCAATATCGCGCAGCACTTCCTTGGCGTGGGTTTCAACATACTGAAGAAATTTCTCTTGCGTTTCTGCCATCTTCTCGACTGGGACGGTATTGAAATGTCCATTATTTGTGGCATACAAGATAGCCACCTGGCGCTCAAGCGGCATCGGAGAATATTGCGGCTGCTTGAGGACCTCGGTCTGCCTGCGTCCCAGGTCCAGTGTTCGCTTGGTCGCCTCATCGAGATCAGAACCGAATTGCGCAAACGCTTCCAGTTCCCGGAACTGCGCCAAGCTTAGTTTGAGTTTCCCCGCGACTTTCTTCATGGCTTTTGTCTGGGCGGAAGAGCCGACACGGGAAACGGAAATACCGACATTGAGAGCGGGCCGGATGCCCTTGTAGAAAAGGTCGGACTCGAGGAATATCTGGCCGTCTGTGATGGAGATGACATTGGTCGGGATGTATGCGGAGATGTCGCCTGCCTGCGTCTCTATAATAGGAAGAGCGGTGAGAGAACCGCCGCCGTAGTCTGGATTGAGCTTGGCCGCGCGCTCGAGAAGCCTCGAGTGCAGATAGAACACGTCGCCCGGATACGCTTCGCGTCCGGGCGGGCGGCGCAGGAGCAATGAAATCTCTCGATATGCTACAGCTTGCTTGGAGAGGTCGTCGTAAACTACCAGTACGTCTTTTCCTTGGTCCATGAAGTATTCACCCATCGCACAGCCTGAGTAAGGCGCTATGTAGGAGAAGGCCGCGGGCTCGGAAGCGGCGGCTGAAACCACGATCGTGTAGTCCATGGCTCCGTGCTTCTGCAATTCGGCCACGAGCTTGGCGACTTTCGATTCTTTCTGCCCGATCGCGACATAAATACAGATCATGTTCTGCCCGCGCTGATTGATAATGGTGTCGATTGCCACAGCCGTCTTCCCCGTCTGCCGATCGCCGATGATAAGCTCGCGCTGTCCGCGGCCAATCGGGATGAGCGCGTCGATTGCTACAATGCCGGTCTGCACCGGCTGCTTGACGCTTTGCCTCGTGATCACGCCCGGAGCGATCTTTTCCACTGGATAGAATGCCTTCCCCGCAATTGGCCCTTTGCCGTCCTTGGGTTGGCCCAAGGCTCCGACCGTTCGGCCGATAAGAGCATCACCCACGGGGACTGAGAGAATCTTGCCTGTGCTCTTGACGATATCGCCCACCTTAACGGCGGTATAGTCGCCCAGGATGATGCTGCCAACTTGGTATTCTTCCAAATTCAAAACCACGCCCGAGACTGGGCCAGAAGAAGTCTCAAATTCGACCATCTCCATACTTGCCGCCTCACGCAAGCCCGAGATGCGCGCCACACCGTCGCCCACTTCTATTACGCGGCCAATCTTCTCGACTTTGACATCGGACTGGAATTCGGAGATCTTCTTCCTAAGGGATTCTATTATCTGTTCGGCTTTCATCTTATTCGCTTAATGAATCTTTGAGTTTGCGCAATTGTGTCTTGACTGAAGCGTCAATCCGCGTGTCTTCCGTCTCGATCAGCACGCCGCCGAGGAGGGATTCGTCAATCTCTTTGCGGATTACCGCGTTGCCTCCGACAATCTCGTTGAGCCTCTCGATGAGATGGCGGGGTGCTTCTTCTCGCGCTGTCGTCACGGTTGTAGCTATCTCGCCTTTTTGCTTACTCTCATATTCTAGAAATGCGCGCTCAATCTCCGGGTGCAGGGACAGAGTGCCATGTTCCCGCAAGACTTGCAGAAAATTTTCTATAACTCGATCGTGGTCTGAGGGCCGGGTCGTGGATAGCGCGTCATAGAGTGCCGCGGCATATTGTTGAGGCGTAATCTTCATATTATCGCTTGTGAACAGACTGCAAGCTTGCTTCAATCAGTTCTCGGTCCTTCGGACGGTCAATCTTTTCTTTCAGCACTTTTTCAGCAACCGCGATGACCACGGAAGCCAGTTCTTCCCGGGCTTCCCGTACCATCGCCTGCCGCTCCTGCCCTATCCGCTTCTCCGCATCCGTGACCAGCTTCTCTGACTGCAACTTCGCTTGTTCTAAGATCTCGCTTTTTGCTTCTGTCGCCGCCGCTTGCGCCTGCTGTACTACGTGCTCATACTCCACCCGGGCTTTGGCGTCCTGCTCAAGCTTCCAAGCGTCGAACACGGCGATCTTCTTCTTCAGATCCTCCGCGTCGTGAAGCGACTTCTCAATCTTTGCCGTTCGGGCTTGCATAGCGGAAGTCAGCGGGGTAAATACCCACTTCCATAAGACCAAAACGATAATGCCGAAATTAATAAGCTGCGCGACAAATAGCTTCCAGTTGAGTCCCAGAAGTTCGATGGCATTTTGTTTGGGCGCGACTGCTTCTGCCGCCGCGGCGATGAAAAAATTATGCAACATGTGCGCGAGTCTTGAAAGCTCGGTTCAGGAGCCGTGCGACGGGGCTCCTGCGCCGAGACTACAAGATGAACGTAATAACCAGGGCGTAGATTGCGATAGCCTCCGCGAACGCCATGCCAAGAAGCATGGGCACGAAGAGCTTATCGGCCGACTCGGGATTGCGCCCGATCGACTCCATCGCTTTGCTTGCGATCTTGCCGATCGCGAAAGCCGGCAGGATGCCGCCGATGGCGATGGTCAGGCCTTTGGCCAGCACCGCGACTGATTCTGGGGTCATAGAGCTCCTTATCGTAGTTCTCTCGACGGGAGTATTGGTATTTAACGTCGGATACTATACGATCTTTATTATTGAATGCTCCTCCGAACGCACACTTGTCGTGCCGTCGGAGCAACAATCAATGGTGTGCCACAACTGGCTCGGTGCTGACGGTCAGATATACCAGCACGAGCATGGAAAATACCGCCGCCTGAATGAGTCCGACCAGAATTTCCAGCGCCATGAACGGCAAGGGCACCAAGAAGGCAATCAAGCCGCCAATGACGGTCATAAGAACCTCGCCCGCAAAAATATTGCCGAAGAGACGCAAAGAAAGGCTCGCCATCTTTGCCGCCTCCGAAATAATCTCGATGAAACCCACAAAGAATTCAATGATCGCTGTCAGAATCTTCGTGCCACTGCGGGTTAATACTGCATGCCAGATGTCACCCAGTTTGACGAACTTGTTGGCATATTTGAAAAACCCGATCGCAAAGACCCCCGCGATATGCGAGAACACGACGGCCGCAACCGCCATCGCGAGAGTAAGATTGAGATCGGTCGCGGCTGGGCGAAAGATCGGAATGAACTCCTGCTCTCCGTGAAGCATGCGGGTCACGCCGATCGAGCCCACACCCGGGAAGATACCGAGCCAATTGGAAAGCAAAATAAAGAAAAACAGGCTCCCAACAATCGGCAAGAACCGTACGGTTCTTGCTCGCGAGCCCGTGACTTGGTCAAAATATTTGCAGATGAAATCAATTGCGGCCTCGGCGGCATTCTGCAAGCCGTGAGGCACTTCAGCAACACGCACTCGCAGCAGAAGTCCCAAGATCGCGAATACCACAACAGCAATCGAGGAATTTATATATGTATTGGTAATCGAGAATGACAGAATCGAGAAAACAGGTTCAGCGGCGAGGGGTGGAAGAGCAAGCATTATTTTAGTTCTTTTGAGCTGTTTGTATTCATTAGTTTTCTAATTTCCCGAAACCTTCTGGTCAGCCACAGAATCGTAGCCGTGATTGCAATTATAAAACCTGCGATCTTAAGCCACGGATCCGTGCCATAGCGCTCGTCAAGATATTTTCCCAGGAGCAATAATATCAGCAGCGGCAGGGCGATAATATATCCCAATTCCCAGGCCAAACCCACCATCTGCCACTTAGTCGAGGAAAAATTCCTTTGCTGGGTATTCATATCTATATTTCAACGTGAAGAGTGTAGCATAAAATACCCAAAAAAGATAGATAGAAATAAAAAAACGGCTTTGCTGAGCCTATTTTATCTCCAAACGCGGCAGGATATCTATCGCTGGCTCCTCATAAGGATGCACCGCTCGTACCGAGGCTATTACCTGATCTGCCAGATCGCGATGACAGAGCGCCTCTATAAGTTCCTCCTCGACCTCTTCAATCTTCCCCACCTCCCCGATAGAAGGGTGGGCGCCGGGCAGTGGCCGGAAACGGCCGGTCTGACGAATTGAAGCGGAGGTTGAATCATACTTGCCCATAACTCCCGCGCCGGACGACGCGAGGGCTGAGCGCACCTTGTCCGCCGCGGAAAGAGGGACGGCCACGCGGATTTTCACAAATTCAGAATCAGTGAGCAATGTGTTTATGTTATTTGTTGTCTTCAAAGATTTCTTTACGAGGCTTCAGCATCTCCTTCCTCCACAGTTTTGCGAATTCTCCGAGTGTTTTGCGAACTTGCTGGTCTTTTGCCTTTGCAATCTTCTTATCCATTGCTTTGGCTGACATCGCAATGTCGCTTGGAGAAACTCTGCCAACGTATTGTCGGTAGTGGACAACCTCAATATAGTCAGCCACCTTGGCGATCAAGGCTTCGTCAGAACGCGCATTCAGTATTTCTTTGGCCAATGCCCGGATATAGGACGCGTCGGGAGCGAAAAATTTGGCAAGGTATCGCTGGTTTTCGCCTTCAAAAGCCTTGGCTAGCTTGCGGGCTTTCGGATTGACCCGCGCATAGGGCATAGCGATATCGCCGCCAAAAAGCTCTCCCAAGTCGTGAAGGAGCGCGAATTCGAGAACGCGTTCGACCGAAATCTCAGCACCCGCCCTTTTCACCTCTCGTGCAAGCGTCCATGCTATCATGGTCACCAGATAATGATGCTGGGCCAGATCGGAAAGCTCATCTTTTGGAATCCCCGCCAGCGCGTAGCCATACTGCGGCTGCGAGCGGGTAAGCTCCAAAAGCTGAAATAATTTCGTGAGGTGGTTCATAATAAAGTTTAACCTGTCAGCCGAAGGTGGGAGTCGAACCCACGACCTTTGCTTTACGAAAGCACTGCTCTACCAGCTGAGCTACTTCGGCAATAAAAGATGCGAGGCTGCCCCTGTACTTCGGCCCATACTACACTCTGATTTCACTAGAGCGCAGCATGGGTAAACATGCAAACTAATGCGGTATCTTGCCCTTCCGAAGCTCGAACACAAGTAAGAGCGGAAAAGGGAGCTACTTCGGCGGATACAATCGTGAGTATAGCGAAAATCGGCGGAAAAAAAAAGCGCGCCGAGCACACAAATAATAGCTTGGGGCTACCTTGGCGCTTAGGCGACAGCTTATTGGGGATTCAGCTTCCTCCTGAAAATTAGGGGCGTCTGCCTTCGAGGAGACGGCTAAGTAACCTCGGTTGGCTTGACCAGTTGGAGAACCGGCCAGTACCAGCTACAAGCAAGCGCCCCCAGCACGCGAGAACCGCCAGAGTCACGCCCGGATGACGTATCCAAGGAGGAGCTGGCAGCTACCGTCTTGGACGCAAACTAGACGTGATGGCAGGTATTTTCGGCGCTAGATTAGGGTACAACATGGCCTCGCTTTTGTCAAGACAAAGAAAAAGATAGGGCATTCGTCATATTGAATTGAAAGAAAAACTGATTTCGTATAGTCTGCTGACATTGGGAAGGAGGAACGATCTTGGACCAAGATATTGTCGCAAACTCAGCGCAGTACCCAGTCCTATACGAATCCACCAAGCGCACACTGGATATCTTCTTGTCTGCTGCCGGATTGATTCTCGCAGCCCCGATCATGACGGTCACCGCATTTGCAATCCGATCCACCAGCCCGGGGCCTGTGATATTCCGGCAAGAAAGAATAGGAAAGGGCGGACAGACGTTCGTAATTTACAAATTCCGCAGTCTTCGAGCGGGCAGCGAAGCATTCGGATCTCCTACGCTCCCAGACGATCCCAGAATCACCCGGGTCGGCAGGTTTATTCGGCCGATGCACATAGACGAATTACCCCAGCTGTGGAACGTCATTATCGGAGAGATGAGCTTGGTTGGACCGCGACCGATGTCGCTACAAAGATATCGAGACATCGAAGAGTTGATTCCAGAATATCGTGCGCGACTCTGTGTAAAGCCCGGGCTGACGGGTATGGCGCAGATAGACCCGAGCAGCAAGTGGAGAGATGCCGGCACGAAGAAGAGATTTGCACTCGACCTGGAATATATACAGAAACGATCCTTGATGCTCGATCTGTATATCTTGACGGAAACGATACTAGTCGTCGCGCACAAGGTGTCAGTGGGCCCGAAGCGTTAGCCTGATTCTCTCAGGCTTTTTTTATAAAAAAGGCTCTTGCGTGATCTTATTAATCAGCAAAAGCCAAGGCTCGTGTAAAAACAAGTATTGAGATCGTGGCATGCATCAGAGCCGCGGTCGCCAGTCAACAGTGACGCCGAAGGTGATAAGCAGCTGGCCGAAGGCACGTAAGAACTCCTCGTATACCACTTCGCCCCGCTTCATGATGCCGAACATGGCCCGAGCATACCTGTAGGTCTGCCACTTCGGCATATCACCCCTGTGCGGCGGCTCAATGATGACGACGTCGCCAGGTGTCGTGCCCTCAAAACAGGTATCGGAAGAGAAGTCAAAGACCCAGAGGTCACGCAACTTGCCTTCAGCGCGCAGCTTGTCGGCATCCTGCCTGCACCGCCCGATGTGGGTGGGCGAGGATACCAGGATGAGCCGGGTAATCCCCCGCGCGCGGCATTCCGCAGCCGCCGCTTCGACTTCCTGGGCCGTGTTCTGGGTGACGAGATCGATGTAGGAGATCTTTGGCAGCAGCTTCTCCAGCTCGAACGGCGTGGGGTATTTGCGATACGTTACTCGCCCCGCCCTCTCAAACAGCGCGGGCAGTTCCTCCAGGTGCCTTAGGGCGTACTGGAAGATGATCTGCGACTCTTTCTTCCCGTTCCTCTCCGAGGCACCGGTGCCCCAGAAAATGAGGTCAGCTTCTTCCGAAAGAGCTAGCGCGATGCCGGTTGGAATCCGACCAAGGAGTCCTTTTTCCGGATCTCCCCAGATAATCCGTTCCCAGCCTTCAGCGTCCACGTGACAGCCGTGAATCAAGATTGCGGTTTTCTCACGAATCATCGAACCCTCCTTAGGTTCAGATTGCTGCCGCTTGCGCAGCAGAGAGTTCCGGATAAAAATACGATTTCCGGTAACCTATGTTTATAGCATTTAATACATAAAATGTCAATATACTAAAGGCCGCTACATATTGTAGCGGCCTTTCAGTTAGAACGAAGTAATTTTGAAAAGGTATTTCTAAGCGGGTGACGATCCCGCCATCAATAAATATTTCACAGCTGAGGCGGGAGAATCGAACCCATTTTTTAAGCGGGATACCGGAATCGAACCGGCACCTTAACCTTGGGAAGGTCACGTACTACCACTATACTAATCCCGCACTCACGTGATAGTAGATCAGATCACCGGAAACTTCCAGACCTTGGACTGTTCAGTCTGTTGAGCTAGCCAGTCGGTGAATGGCTTCGTCGCGATCAGAATATGACGGACATGCGTCTTTGCGTCGGCAGTCCCCTCACCGGTGCGTCCGAGCACTTGGACGATGTGATAGCCGAACTGCGTCGTCACGAGATCAGAGGTCTTGCCGATTTCCAGCCTGGAGACCGCGTCTTCAAATTCGGTAACGAAAGCCCCGGACGGATTCCAGCCCAGGTCGCCACCTTGCGGCTTGGAGCTAGGATCGTCGCTATACTGCTCAGCCAACTTGGCGAAATCTCCGCCTGCAGTAATCTGCTGGAGGACATCCTGGGCACGCGCCAGAGCATCGGCATTGAGTGTCACGTCGGAAGCGACAGCCTGCTGCAGCTTGCGCTCCCGAATCTGTGGGATCACGACGTTAGCGATGAACTGTTGTCTGCTCCAGCCGTAAATATTGTTCACCAGGTCATCGAGATTGCTGGGGTCTACCTGCGCCTGGACGGCGATAGTCTCAAGCTCGCGATCGACTTCATCGGAAGATACTGAGATTCCGCGCGACCGGGCGAGTTGCTCTTCCAGCTTCAGATCGATCATCCGGGTCAGTAGAGCATCTTGTTGTTTGTGGATGTCATCGGTGTTCTTAGGGTCGGAAAAGTCGTAGTCTTGATTGTACGTGATCGCCTTCTTGTAAGCGTCAAAACGGCTGTTGAATTCATAGAGCGATACGATGCGCCAATTCACCATAGCTGCGGGGAAAGGCAAAACTTTAGTGATCGTCGATACGGTCGGATTCTGCCAGCGCACTCTATAAATCCCGTATGAAAATACGGCCACGCCAAGGATAAAAAACGCGACGAGCCATAACAAGATTTTCACCACTAGCTGCCAGCGCACTCGCAACCAAGGCAAGGTCGTGGTTGAAGAAGGGGTCTCGAGTGGGGGGTGCTCGGAATTTTCCATGATATTGTGAGGATATTAATGAGAGAAAAAATAATTCCACCACTTGCGCCAATTCGGCTCGTGCTCTGATGTCCTGCCCTCAATTGCCAGATCGATCGCACTTGAAGTCGACTCCTGAGGCAATACAACAACATGCTCGCCGGGCCGCTGGAGATTGAGTTTGCTGCGCAATTCCTTCTCCTGGTAGCCGGGCGACTTGAGGTATTGTATCAAGTTGGTAAGATTGGTATTCCCCTGCTCCAGCTTCGCAATCTGTCCTTGCAGGGAACGAATTTCCCTCTCGATATCATAACGGTCTTTCAATTCCTGGGCGAAGAAATAACTGAATGTTCCCAAGGTGATGAGAAGCAGAAACAGAAATAATTTTGATTTTATGAGTTTCTGCCAGGTCATGGATCAGTTTATAGGTAATAATCTGTAGTCAGCGGTAGATCCGCTTGCCAGAAAAGTTTGCTATAATAAGTCTACAGACTCCTGACCAGCCGCTACCAACTATTCTCTATGCTTCGAAACCGAAAGAATCTCAATCGCGCGATGATGGTCTTCGCCATCGTCTTCATCGTGGCAATGATTATTTTTACCGTGATGCCACTTATCACGGCCAATAGCGGCGCGCTTTTCTAGTATATCAAAGAGTTCCAGGACGCGCCACTTAAGCAATTGAATTACCATGCTAAGACTGGTATACTTTTGCGATAGCAGCTTTTTTGCTGTCGATTCATCGTAGAAGGAGGACGTGATGAATGTACTGGTGGTCGGCTCCGGTGGAAGAGAGCACGCCATGGCTTGGCGCCTCAAGCAATGCCGTTCGGTCAAGGGTGTATTCTGCAGTCCTGGCAATCCGGGAATGGCAGCGGACGAGATAGTCACCCGGCCTACTGAAACACAACATGGATTTGCGTTGTTTTCTGAGCTAGCGTCACTCACTCAAGCAGAAAAGATTGAGATGATCGTCCCCGGGCCAGAAAAGCCGCTCGTGGACGGCATCGTAGACTTCTTCGCCCACCTCGCTCCTGGTATCAAAGTCTGCGGCCCCACTCTCGCGGCAGCGCTCAACACGGAAGGCAGTAAGATACTTTTCAAAACATTACTGAAGGAGTACTCGCAACACCACTATCTACCGACGGCTGAATTCCAGGTCGTGGCATCGTTTACGGAGGCAGAAA